>JBGQGN010000128.1:0-8698 GCA_041497395.1 Methylomirabilia bacterium | reverse complement strand
CGCGTGCTCGAGGAGACCCAGGACGCGCCGCGGGGCGGCCCGGAGCGCCCGCTCGGGCTCGAGGAGCTCCGGGCGAAGTTCCGCGCCAACGCGGCCCGGGCCCTGCCCGCCGCGCAGGTAGACCTGCTGCTCGAGCGGCTGCTCGCGATCGACGGGGCGGGGGATGTCGCGCCAATCGTCGCGGGCCTCCGACGCGCGGCGTGAGGCGATGAACGGACATGAGAGGAGGCGGACGATGACTCAGCGACGACTCTGGGCAGTCCTGGCCGGACTGGGCCTCACGCTCGGGCTCTGGGCTCGCGCCGAGGCGGCGGACCCCGCGGTGATGGAGGCCGCCAAGAAGGAGGGCAAGGTCGTCTGGTACTCGTCGCTCGGGCTGTCACTCGCCCAGAAGGTCTGTGACGCCTTCAACAAGAAGGCGACCGGGATCACCTGCGAGCTCGCCCGCGACGGCTCCCAGCGCATCTTCCAGAAGGTCATGCAGGAGGCCTCGGCAGGGCTCGCCATCGCCGACGTCGTCCACACGTCCGACATCTCCCACTATCTCGACTTCCAGCAGAAGGGCATGCTGATGCGCTACCTGCCCGCCGGGGCCGACATGTTCCCGTCGGACTTCCGGGACCGGGACGGGCTCTACACCATCCTGCGCGGCACGCCCTACGTGATCGGCTACAACACGCAGAAGGTCGCGCCCGCGGATGCCCCCAAGCGCTGGCGCGACCTCGCCGACCCCCGGTGGAAGGGCAAGCTGGTCCACGCCCACCCAGGCTACAGCGGCGTGGTGATGACGGGGATCCTCGGGCTGCTCCCCGTCGTGGGCGGCTGGGACTACTACGCCGCGCTGGCCAAGAACAACCCCCTGGTCGTGCAGTCCGCCGAGGATCCACCGATGAAGCTGTCCGGCGGGGAGGCCTGGGTCGGGGTGACGGGCGAGTACAACCTCTTCCGCGAGGTGAAGAAGGGCAACCCCGTCGCGATCGTCTTCCCCGAGGAAGGCCTCCCCTTCGTGTCGTCGGCCAACGCCATCCTGAGCAAGGCGCCACACCCGAACGCCGCCAAGGTGTTCACGGACTTCCTCTTCGACAAGGACGCCCAGCAGATCCTCGCCGACGACGGACTCTACGTGCCGAACGGGGCCGTGACGTACCCCAAGGACAAGCGGCCCCTCAAGGAGCTGAAGCTCCTCCGGGTCGATCCGGAGGAGATGCAGAAGCGCGACGACGAGGTGAAGAAGAAGTTCCGCGAGCTGTTCGGGGTCTGACGGGATGCCGGCCGGCGAGGCGCGGCGGGGGCGGCGGGATGCCGCTCCCGCCGTCTGGCTCCTGAGCGCGGCGATCCTGGCCATCCTCGTCGTCGCGCCGCTCGCCATCCTGCTCGTCACGGCCATCCGGGTGCCGGAGGGCCCGGGCTTCACCCTGGCCAACTTCCTCGAGGCCTTCGGCCAGGCGATGTACCGGGGCCCGGTCGGAAACTCCCTCGTCTACGCGACGTCGGTCGGGATCCTGAGCGTCGTGCTCGGGGCGCCAATGGCGTGGCTCGTCACACGGACGGACATGCCCGGCAAGGCGATCGTGCGCACGCTCACGATCGCCGCCTTCGTCACCCCGTCGTTTCTCGGGGCCACCGCCTACGTGATCCTGGCGGGGCCGAATGCCGGGCTTCTCAACGTCCTCTACCGGACCGTCACCGGCGCGGACGCGCCGCTCTTCAACATCTTCTCCATGGCGGGCCTGATCTACGTGACGAGCCTCTACACGTTCCCGGTGGTCTTCATCCTGACCAGCGCTGCGCTGACCGCCACGCCGGCCGATCTGGAGGACGCGGCGCGGATCGCGGGCGCGGGACGCCTCGCCGTGATGCGGACGATCACGCTGCCCCTCGCCCTCCCGGCGATCTTCGGAGGCTTCATCCTCGCCTTCCTCGAGGCGCTCGTGCTCTTCGGCGCGCCGGCGATGCTCGCCATCCCGGCGCGCTTCCACGTGATGACCACCCAGATCTGGGCCTTCTTCCACTACCCGCCACAGGTGGAGGTCGCCGCGGCCTACGCCATGCCGCTCCTGCTGATCGCGGTGGGCCTCCTCTGGGCCCAGCGCCGCCTGATGGGCCGGCGCGGCTACACGACCGTGGGCGGGCGCGCGGCGTCGGCGCCGCCCGTCCCGCTCGGCCCCGGGCGGTGGGTCGCCCTCGGCGGCTGCGGGATGGTGCTGCTGCTCTCGATCGGGCTCCCCTACTTCGCGCTCCTCCGGGGCGCCCTCGCCAAGGCCTGGGGCCTCGGGTGGTCGTGGCAGAACGTCACGCTCCGGAATTTCCACTACGTGATCTTCGAGTTCGACCCGACGCGCGCGGCCATCGTGAACACGCTCGAGCTGGCGGCCGTCACGGCGACCCTCGCCGCCCTCCTGATGGGGGCCATCGCCTACGTCGCCCAGCGGCGGCTCCTCGCGGGGGCGCGCGTGCTGGCCTTCCTCGCCATGGCTCCCCTCGCGATCCCCGGCATCGTGCTCTCCATCGGCCTGTTCAAGGCCTACTCGCGGCCGCCGCTCCTCCTGTACGGGACCATCTGGATCATCTTCGTCGCGTACCTGACGAAGTACCTGCCGATCGCCTACACGGCCTGCCACGCCGCCCTCCAGACGGTGCACGTCGACCTCGAGGACGCCGCGCGCATCCTCGGTGCCAATCGGCTGGTCGCCTTCAAGGACGTGACGGTGCCGCTCTTCGGCGCGGGCCTCGTCTCGGCGTGGCTCCTCGTGTTCCTCCCGAGCCTCCGCGAGCTGTCCTCCTCGATCCTCCTGTTCACGACGCGCTCCCGCGTCGTGGCCGTGGTCATCTACAGCCTCTACGAGGAGGGCCTCTGGGAGGCCGTGTCTGCCCTCGGGATCCTGCTGCTCGGGCTCACCCTCGTCCTCGTGGCGGTGGCGCAGCGGTTCCTCGGCCGGCGCTTCCTCCAGATCTGACCGGCGGATGGCCGCGGTCCGCCTCCTGGCGCTCACCAAGCGGTTCGGCGAGGACGTCGCGGCCGTCCGCGATCTCACGCTCGAGATTCGCCACGGGGAGCTCCTGTCCCTCCTCGGCCCGTCGGGCTGCGGGAAGACCACGACCCTCCGCCTGATCGCGGGCTTCCTCGCTCCCGACGCAGGCGAGATCTGGATCGGGGACCGCCGCCTCTCGTCCCCGCGCGAGACCGTGCCGCCCGAGCGGCGCGGGATGAGCATGCTCTTCCAGTCCTACGCCGTGTGGCCACACAAGACCGTGGCCGAGAACGTGACGTACGGCCTCAAGTTCCGGACCGTGCCCCGGGCCGACTGGCCCCGGCGGCTCCGGGACGCCCTCGCGCTGGTCCGCCTCGAGGGATTCGGGGATCGCTATCCCGGTGAGCTCTCCGGCGGCCAGCAGCAGCGCGTCGCGCTGGCCCGCGCGCTCGTGGTCGAGCCGACGATCCTGCTCCTCGACGAGCCGCTCAGCAACTTGGATGCGCACCTGCGAGAGGAGATGCGGTTCGAGATCCGGCGCGTCCACGAGGCCTCGCAGATCACCACGGTCTACGTCACGCACGACCAGGCCGAGGCGATGGTCACCTCGGACCGCATCGCCGTGATGAACGCCGGCCGCCTCGAGCAGGTGGGCACGCCGGTCGAGGTGTACGAGCGGCCGGCCACGGCGTTCGTGGCGAGCTTCATCGGCCGCACAAATCTCCTCAAGGGGCGGCTGGCCGCCGGCGGGCGGGTCGCCTGCGAAGGCGGCCTCGAGCTGGTCACGGCGGCCGGACCGGAGCACCCCCCGGGTGAGGCGGTCGCGGTCTCGATCCGGCCTCACACGGTCGGCCTCGCGCCGGCGGCGGGCGCGGGGGCCCCGGCGGCGCCAGTGGCGGACAACGCGCGGCTGAACGTCTTCACCGGCACGGTCACCCGGGCCAGCTACTTCGGCGATGCGATGGACTATCAGGTGGCGATCGCGGGGACTGGCTGCACGCTCCGAGCCGCGGGGGCGCCGGAGTTCCGGCTCGTCATCGGTCAGGCCGTGGTCGTCCGGATCGCGGCGGACCGCTGCATCCTCGTCCGATGAGTCGGTGAGCGCGCCGACGGAGCGACGCCATGCCCCTTCGATCGTCCCAGCCCCGGCTGCACGGCAAGGTCGCCATCGTCACGGGCGCCGCGATGGGCCTCGGCGAGGCCATCGCCCGGCGGTTCGCGGAGGAGGGCGCACGGGTCGCCTGCGTGGACGTCCGGCCGGGGCCCAACGACGCGGTCGTCGACGCGATCCGGTCGGCCGGCGGCGAGGCCCTCTCCGTCGAGGCGAGCGTCGCGGCGAGCGCCGACACCGAGCGGATCGTCGAGGTGACGCTCGAGCGCTTCGGCCGCATCGACATCCTGGTCAACAACGCCGGGGTCCTCCCCTCCCGGGAGACGGTCCTCGAGACCACCGAGGCCGACTGGGACGAGACGATGCGGGTGAACGTCAAGGGGGTGTTCCTCATGAGCCGCGCCGTCCTGCCGACGATGATCGGTCAGGGTGGCGGGGCGCTCGTGAACCTCTCGTCGATCACCGGGATGGTCGGGCTCCCGGTCCGCCCCGCCTACTCGGCGTCGAAGGGGGCGGTGGCCATCCTCACGAAGCAGATGGCGGTCGACTTCGGCCGGCACGGCATCCGCGTCAACGCGCTCAGCCCGTCCTTCGTGATCACGAACATCAACCGCGCGATGTTCGACCGGATGCGGGCCGAGGGGGCGCCGTGGGAGCGGCTGCTCGACCAGCACCTGCTCCGCCGCCTCGGCGAGCCCCGCGACGTCGCGGACGCGGCCCTGTTCCTCGCGTCCGATGAGGCGCGCTGGATCACCGGCGTCATCCTGCCGGTCGACGGGGGCTACACCGCCCACTGACGGGCGCCCCATCGCGTCGCCCGCGACCTCCGGGCGTCAGGGCGGGTGGCGCCGCGGATTGCGCTAGGGCTCCGAGAGCTCCTCGGTCGCCGCCGCGAAGCGCCGGCGGTCCTGCGGGTCGTCGATGTGCCCCGCGAGACGCTCGTAGAGGTCCCTGGTGCTGCTCGCCTGCTTGGCGGCGCGCTTGACGAGGAGCTGGGCGAGGGGGCCGATGTGGATGGCGAGCCGGTCGGTGGCCTCGGCCAGCACCTCGGGCGACAGGGGCCGTCCGGGCGTCGTCCCGGCCGGCGGGGGCGTCGCGGGGGGGCGCGCCGGAGACGGCGGCGGCGCCGGGGGCGGCCTCCCCACGTCACCGAGCCGACGCCGGAAGGCCGCGCGCTGCGACTCGGGCAGGGCGACATCGAGTAGCTGGCAGAGCGCCGCGAGATCCGGCGCCGTCTTCGCCGCCTTCCGCACGAGCACGCGGGCCAGCGGGCCCATCCCTTCCGCGAGCGCGCCCTCGACACGGGCCAGCACCGCGGGGTCGAAGTGCCCCCCGGCAATGGGCACGAACTCGGTGCTCTCCACCCGGCCGGGCGGCCCCGCCGCCGCCGCGGCCTCGGCCTGGTCCGCCGCCGGGGCCGTCGCGCCAGGTCCCCCCGCCGTCATCACGTACACCTCGTGCTCCCGGACGTGCTTGTCCCGGTGGATGCCCAGGTACTGGAAGAGCCGGGTGTACTCCTGGGACAGGCGGGACACGATCTCGTAGTAGGAGCGCGAGACCAGGATCTGGTTGGGCTCGGCGAAGCTCATGACCCGCTGGGCGACGTTGATCCCGTCGCCGAGCATGTTGGGCTGGCCGTTGACGTCCTTCACGATCCGGAGCGGACCGAGGTTGATGCCGATCCGGAGGGCGAGCTCGGGGCCGATGGCCACGGTGCTCGCCCGCAGGTTGCTCGCGGCGAACAGGGCGTCCTCGGGGTCGCCGAGGAAGCAGAGGGCCGCCCCGTCCCCGGTGTCGAGCATCATCCGGTCGGTGACCGCGACGTGCTCGAGCACGCCCGCGACCAGCCCGTTGAGCCGGGTCTTGAGCTCGACCTGCTGGGTGACCAGGCGTTCCGAGTACCCGACGATGTCGATGAAGACCACCGTCGCAATGAACGTCCGGTGCCCGGGCTCGGGGGTGGCCTGCTCCACGATCTTCAGCTCTCGATCATCTGCATCGCCTTCTGGAGGCTTCGTCGCATGCGGTTGAACGCCCGGCCGAGGCGCGCGATCTCGTCCCGGCCCCGCTCCGGGAACTCCGGAATCTCGAAGTTGCCGGTGCTGACCAGGTCCGCCGCGTGTGACAGCTGGGCCACGGGCCGGACGATCATCCAGTTCAGCATGACGTTGAGCGTGATGAAGACGAGCGCGAAGACGGCGACCAGCGAGCCCATGAACGTGTAGAAGGCCCGTTGCGCGCTCTGGAGCGGCAGCGCCATCGGGACCGACACGACCTGGGCGCCCACGACCTCGTTGAGCTTCCAGCCGAATCCGTTCGCCGTCCCGTAGAGCTTGATCATGGTGGCGGGGGCGACGTCCGGCGTCGTGTGGCACCCGAGACAGGCGGGGTTGGTGATCTGGATCGGCCGGGCGATGTAGAGCGCGCGGCCGGTCGGCGTGTCACGCTCTCCCCCGAGCTCCTTCACCGCGGGCCGATTCCGGAACTCCTGGACGATGTCCGCTTCCCAGTCGGCCGCCCGGTTGCGCGGGTTGGTCGGATTGAGCGTCGCCTCCTTGTAGAAGTAGTCCGGGTACTTCTTCCGGAGCTCGCCCATGGTCTCGGCCGCCGCGAATGCCGGCACGCTCTGCGGCAGGAACGCGCGCATCAGCTGCATCTCGAGGTGCGGACGCACCTGGGTGATGGTGTAGCCGCGGACCGCGAGCGCGGTCTCCATCATGAGGCCCGCGTTCCGGCCCACCTCCTCCCGCGCGTTGCGGATCAGGATCTCGCGCGAGATGAAGCCGGCAACGCCGAGACCCACCAGGAACACGAGTAGTAGGACCAGGTTGAACTTGAGTCGCAACCCCATGTCGTCCTCCTCAGCGTCCCGGCTGCCCTCAGCGGCAGCCGGCCAGCTCGCCGTAGACCTTGGTGAATCCGATCAGACTGAAGGTGGCCGAGTGCGTCCCGGTCGCCGGCCACTCCGGCCAGAACCGGAGCTGCACCCGAAGGCGGGCCCCCGCTTTGAAGAGCTCGACCAGTCGCCCATGCTTCGTGTCGAAGAGTGCAGTCTTTGCGCCAACCAGCCCATCCATCGGCACGAGCGGTTCCTGATCGACGACGAGGCCGATGTCCGAGAGGCCCGGGTCAAGGATCGACCCCGACGTCACCGCCACCGACCGGCTGTCGACCGTGACGTATGCCGTTGTGTCCTGGTATCCGTCCGGGAGCGACTGCCGGGTTGACTCGAGCACGCAACGCGTGCCGGGCCCGTCCGTCCGCGGCACGGTCTTCACGGACCACTCGGCTGCGGCGGCCGGCCCGCCCAGCAGCATCAGGGCAAGGACCACCCCTCGGGTGACACGACACCTGGCGACCTGACGGCTCCTGTGCATTGACATCCGGCCCAACCCGTTCGGCTAGTGTAGGAGACCCCAGCCCCCGGGGGAACGGGTATTTCGCGGGCCCCTCAGCCGGTCCTGGCGCCGGCCCCGACGCCCGGGGGCCCGTACAATGGCCCCGTGCACGGAGCCCCGCGCGGCGTGACGTGTCTGGCGTGCGGGAGGCGGTTCCCGGCATTCGCCCGCTACGGGCAGAAGCCAAGGCCCGGCCTCTGTCCGGGCTGCGGGTCGAAGCCCCGCCACCGGGCCCTTCTGCTCTTCCTGCGTCGCTTCGTCCGGCCACGGCTCCGCGACGGGAGCGAGGTGCTCGAGATCGGGCCCTCTCGCCCCGCCACTCGCTTCGTGCCGGGCCGGCGGACCATCGGCCCGGCTCGCTACACCGCCGTCGACGTGGACCGCCGGCCGCATCACGCGCGCCTCCGGCCGCCCCACCGCTTCCGGCGCATGGACGCCACCCGGCTGCGCTTCGGTCGGGGAACGTTCGACGTGATCCTCTGCAACAACGTGCTCCCGTTCACCTCGGACGACACGGCGATCCTCGCCGAGGTCCACCGGTGTCTCAAGCCCGGCGGCGTGGCGATGGTGGACGTCGACGTGCAGGTCGCGCGGACGACGGCCGCGGCCAGCCTCAGGCGGCGCGATCCCGGCCGTTTCACGGCCGCGTACGTCGCGACCAACGGCTCTCACCGCTTCTACGGGCGCGACTACCCCGGGCGCCTCCGGCAAGCGGGATTCGCGCCGCTCCGCTTCGATCCGCTCCGGGGCCTGGGTCCCTCGTTCCGGCGCGCACACGGCCTCAAGGCCGACGCGCGCGTGTACCTCGCGTTTTCGAGCCCGGCCGCCGCCGCAGCGTTCGCCCGGGAGGCGCGCGCGAGGGTCAGCGGATCTTCTTGAGCTTCCCCGTGACCGTCCGCAGCACCTCGCCATCCCGGACCCGCGAGTAGCGGAGGTCCATTCCCGCGGCCACGAGGGTGCGCTCGTACGTCTGCATCTCGTACCCCCCGGTCTCCGCCACGAACAAGGCGTACATCCAGAACTTGGGTCCGTCGAGCCGCGCCCAAACGTAGGGATCGCCGTTGAGGGGATCCAGGGGGACCGCGTTGCCGAAGACGTCGGTCCGCATGGCCGAGCTGTAGATGTCCGGGCGCTTCGACGGGAAGAACGTAATGGTGCGTTCCTCCTTGCGCGGCGGGTCGGTCCCCCGCTTGATCACCGCGGTCCACTTGACGTTG
>JBGQGN010000127.1:0-8745 GCA_041497395.1 Methylomirabilia bacterium | reverse complement strand
TGGCCTATCCCCCCCCCGGGGGCCCCCCGGTTTCTCTTGACCTCCGCGCGGCGCGGCGGCGGGCTCACCCGCGCCCGCCCCCGGGACCGGGCTGGCTACGGGATGAGGTCCTTCGCGTTGGCCTTGATGTAGTCGATGATGTCCTTGCGGATGCGCTCCCGCGGGATCGCGGTGCGCATCAGCACGTCGAGCTTCGGCACGATCTCCCACACGATGGGCGGCGCCTGGTCCGTGATGTCCGTTCCCGGGTATTGCCACATCGTGGTGAGCAAGCGGATCTGCTGGTCGTCCGAGAGGAGGTAGTTCACGACCCGCAGGGCGGCGGCCTTCTGGTCGGCCGCGATGTTGGCAGGGACCGCGAGGTAGCCCGTCCCGATCTCGTCGGCCCCCTCCTCGGGGTAGACCGCCTTGATCGTCGGCGGCATCGTGCCTTGCCGCGCCGACCACAAGGCGTAGTCCTGCGCGTAGAGCGAGATCCAGGTGTCACCCGCGTTGAAATCCTCGAAGAGGTTCGGGGGCTCGGCGGGCATCGGGAGCTTCGCGTACTGCGAGAAGTCCTTGAGCTTGGCCCAGGCATCCTTGAAGGCGGGGTCGTTCTGGAGCTCGGCCATCGGCCGCGTCATCTTGTCCTTGAGGAATGCGTGGAGGAAGACGTAGCGCTGGCGCCACCCGGAGCTCGACTTCGCGTCCGGCCGCACCATGCCGATGTGACCCTTGAACTCGGCCCGGCGGTCATAGAACTCCTTCCACGACTTCGGGGGGTTCTTGATGGACGCCGAGTTGTAGATCAGCGCGTACGAGGTCCGCCAGAAGAGCGCGCCCTTGCCCTGGAGATCCACGCCCTCGTCGGACTTGAGGAACTTCGGATCGATGCGGCTCAGGTTCGGGACGGTCTCGGATGTCAGCGTCTCGAGCGGCACCCCCGAGCTGACCCAGGCGGCCATGGACTTGGGGAAGATGATGTGAGCATCACCCCTGCCAGGCTGCCACGCCTTCGCCTTCTGGATCTGCTCGGCGTCACTCGTCACGAGATACCGGACGGTGATGCCGAGCGACTGCTTGATCGAGGGGATGACGTACTTCTGCCAGTACGCCTGGAAGTTGGCGCCCGACTGGCTGTCGGCGATGACCAGCTCCGGCTCGGCGGCGACCGCCTGGCCGGCCGGCCCGATCGCGCCCAGGGCCAGGATGGCGCTCGCGATGACGGCGATGAGGACACGGCCTCGCATTCCACTCCTCCTGCCTGCCGCGCAGGCACGCTTGGACCTTCGCTTCACGTGCGGTTTGATCGCGGTCCGGTCCCGATCACCTCCCTGCCGGGCGGCCTCCGGCCGGCGGGGGCCAGCGCTCCCGGAGCCGGTCGAGCGACTCCCGGATGTCCCGGTCGAGGATCCCGGCCGAATGCTGGTCCTTGATCGCCCGGAACGGATCGGGGCCCGGCGCCATGATCTCCACGACCAGGGCCCCGCCGTAGTCGATGCCCGCCAGGGCCTCCACGACCGTCCCGAGGTCGAGGTGCCCATGTCCCAGGCCCCGGCGCGTCGTGTCGGCGACCTGCACGTGCCAGAGCCGTCGCCCCGCCGCCCGGATCGAGGCCGCGACGTCGGGCTCCTCGATGTTCGCGTGGAAGAGGTCGAACGTCATGCCCACCCAGGGTGACCCGACGGCGTCGAGGTAGGCAAGCGCCTCCGCCGTGGACGTCACGAGGTATCCCTCGTAGCGATTGAGCGGCTCGACCGCGATCCGCACGCCCAGCTGCCCGGCCTCCCGGGCGGCCGCTTGCATGCCGGCCACGGACCACGCCCATTCCGCGTCGCGTGTCGCGATGGGCGCGAGCCGTGGCTCGCCCGAGGCAAGCATCTGCACGAGAGGGGCGCCGATCTCGGCGGCAAATCCGAGGCAGCGCCGGATGTAGTCGACCGCGACACCCCGGATTCGCGGGTCGGGATGCGCCAGATCGCGCTCGGTGTCGGGCACCGTGCAGGAGGCGGTGAGCGCGACCGCCGTGAGTCCATGATCGCCGAGCCACCCGCGAAGCTCGGCGGGGCGCCAGCGATCCGGCTCGCCGGGCAGCTCGACGCCGTCGTAACCGGCCGCGGCGATGCGGGCGAGCGTTTCGGGCAGCGGCGCGTCGCCGTAGATCCAGGCCGACACGCCAAATCTCCCGCGAGCCAGCGGGACCGTCACGGCGCCACCTCGACTGGACCGGCCGGCAGCACCGCCAGGCGGTCGGGAGAGAAGGTGAGCCACACACGGGCGCCCGTGGGGAGGAGACCGTCCGGCATGAGCGCGTCGGTCACCGCCACGGCCCCGACCTCCGTGTCGACCGTGTACTCCGCGGCGGCGCCGAGGTAGGCCGTCTGCCGGATCTGGCCGGCCAGCACGCCGGCGGGCGACGGCGTGAGCGCCGCGGGCCGGATCTGGACGGCCTCGGGGCGCACGACGAGGGTCGCCGGGCCGGTGGTCACCGCCCCGTCCGGGACGAGAAGCGTCACCGAGCCCAGCCGCGCACGCACTCCCGACGGACCGCGCTCCTCGATCTCGACCGGGAGGAGGTTGGCCTCGCCGATGAAGTCGGCCACGAACCGGGTCGCTGGCCGCCGGTAGATCTCGGCGGGCGCGCCGAGCTGCTCAACCCGGCCGTGGGCCATCACCGCGATGCGGTCCGACACCGCGAGCGCCTCGGCCTGGTCGTGCGTGACGTAGAGCGCCGTGATGCCGGCGCGCCGCTGGAGCGCCCGGATCTCGTCGCGCATCCGCTTCCGGAGCTTGGCGTCGAGGTTCGAGAGCGGCTCGTCGAACAGGAGCACCTTCGGCTGGAGCACGAGGGCCCGGGCCAGAGCCACTCGCTGCTGCTGGCCGCCCGACAGCGCCGCGGGCGGGCGGGCACCGAGCTCCCCGATGCCGGCCAACACCAGCGCCTCCATGACGCGGTGCTGCACCTCGTCGGCCGGGCGCCGGAGCACGCGGAGCCCGTAGGCGACGTTCTCGAAGACCGTGAGGTGCGGGAAGAGCGCGTAGCTCTGGAACACCATGGTGATGTCGCGGGCGTGAGGCGGCCGGTCCGTCACGTCCTCGTCGTCGATCAGGACGCGGCCACAGGTCGGCTCCTCGAGTCCCGCCACCATGCGGAGGGTCGTGGTCTTCCCGCAGCCGGAGGGCCCGAGCAGGGTCAGGAACTCGCCCGGCTCGACGGTCAGGGAGACGGAATCGACCGCGACCGTGGCGCCGAAGCGCTTCGAGATCGCGTCGAGCCGGACCCGGGCGCCGCCCTCCTTCATCGGGCCCCGCGGGCCGGCGGGCGCCGGCCGTTCAGGAGCGCGACCATCCGGTTATGGATGCGACCATTCGACGCGACGATCGTGGCTTCGTCCACGTCGAAGGGCTGGCCGGCGCCCCCGGTCACCCGGCCGCCGGCCTCGCGGACGAGCAGCGCCCCCGCCGCCACGTCCCACGGATGAGCCTGCCGCTCCCAGTAGGCGTCGAGCCGTCCGGCGGCGACGTACGCGAGGGAGAAGCAGGCGCCGACCATGGCCACGCTCCTGACCTCGGCGCCGATGCGCGCCACGCGCGCGCGCATCCGGGCGTCCCGCCACAGGCCCGGCTCGTGCCACAGGGAGACGACGCATCGGGCCATGTCCGCCGTCCGCGTGACCCGGATCCGCCGGCCGTTCAGCCAGGCTCCCCGGCCCCGCTCGGCCACGAACAGCTCCCCGAGGCGCGGGAACAGCATCACGCCCACCTCGAGCCGCCCGCGCCGCTCGAGCGCGATCGACACGCCGAACGTCGGCAGCCCGGCCACGAACGCGATCGTGCCGTCGAGGGGGTCGACGATCCAGCGGCCGTCCGGGCCCGTCGCCACCGTTCCGCCTTCCTCGCCGAGGAACCCGATCGCGGGGAATCGCCGACCCAGGAGACGCCGGATCGCGCGCTCGGACGCGCCGTCCGCGCGCGTCACCGGATCCCGAGGGCTCTTGAGCCGGACCGGACCCACCCGGCCGAACCACCGGTCGAGGATCCGTCCCGCGGCCCGGGCCGCGGCGATGGCGGCGCGCGTCTCCGCCCGGAGTCTCATCCGATCAACGGGCGCCTGATTCCGTGGAAGATCTTGTGGAGCAGCGCCACGTCGCCGCGCGCGTCCTCGGGCGTCGTGATCGGGCGCGCGCCCGTGCGCACGCACTCGGCGAAGTGCAGGAGCTCCTCCTTGAACGCTTCCTTCATCGAGGGGGTGACACGCTTCTCGACCGCTTTCCCATCCTCCATGGACTCCACGACGATCCCGGTCGGCATGTTCCGGAAGAACGGCGACGGGAAGACGAGCCGCACCCGGTCCGCCTTCGCGTAGTATGCGACCGTCTCCTGGTAGTTGGCCAGATCCGGCAGGTAGTGCAGCGCGATGGTGGCGCGCACTCCCGACGGGTAGCGGAGCACGGTCAGCATGCTCTCCCCGCCCGCCCACACGTCCGTGAACAGCACCTCGGCGGGATCGCCGGAGAGCCCCCGCAGCACGTTGACGTCGTGGACCAGGGTGGACAGGAGATTGTCCGCGAAGACCCGTCGCTCGAGCGGCGTGAAGTCGCCGATGGCCTCCCGGATGAGCCGGTCCTGGTCCGCCCGGAGACGCTCGCGCAGCGGGGCCGGGACGTCGGGGAAGCGCCGGATGTCGTGGTGCCCGATCTGGTTCGCCTCGGAGGGATGGAGCACCGTGATCTCGATGGCCTGGAGGTCGCGCAGCCCGCGGACGAGCGGCTCGACGTACCGATAGGCCGGGTCATGGCGCTTCATGTAGGTGACCATGCACACGGTGCCTGCCGCCCGATGGGCGGCGAGGATCTCGTCGGCCTCGCTCATGGCGAAGCACATGGGCTTCTCGGTCACCACGTGCTTCCCCGCCCGCAGCGCGTCGGCGATGACCTGGCCGTGGGAGTCGGCGCTCAGCACCATGACGGCGTCGATCTTCTCCTTGAGAAGCTCGCGATGGTCCGCGTGGCGCCGGGCGATCCCGTAGTAGTCCCCGACGTACTTCAGGGTGCCCGGTGAGACATCACAGAGTGCCACCACCTCGTAGAGCTCGTGCAGCTCCTTGAGGTGCGGCAGGTGCATCATCTGGCCGATCAGCCCACACCCCACGACGCCGATGCGAATCCGGGACATGCGTCCTCCAGTTGACGAGCTTGAGCTCGACGGTCAGATGGCGGCCGATGGGTCCGGTCGCCGCCCGCGCCGTCCGAATCGTTCCACAGGGAGCACCACGGCCGCGAGGAACACGACGAGCACGGAAGCGAGCGCCGCTCCCCGTCCGAGGTGTCCGTACTCCGCCCAGGAGAGCAGCAGGACGGTGGCGAGATCGTGGCCCGGTGACACCAGGAAGATCACCTGGCTCACCGCCGTCACCGCCCGCACGAAGCAGTAGATGAACCCGGTCAGGAGCGCGGGAAGCATCAGGGGGAGCACGACGCGCCGCAGTGTGGCAGGGACGTTGGCCCGGAGCAAGGCCGACGCCTCCTCCAGCACGGGATCCACCTGAGCGAGCGCGGCCATGCCGCTTCGCACGCCGACGGGCATCCCGCGGAACACGAAGGCGGCGACGAGGATCGCCCCCGTGCCCGTGAGCTTGAAGCCTCCCTGGTTGAAGGCGAGGATGTAGCCGACACCCATGACCGTGCCCGGCAGGGCATACGACAGGAGCGCGCAGAACTCCAGCGCCCCGCGCCCGAAGAAGCGGTGGCGCGTCGTCAGGTACGCGATCAGGAAGCCCAGCAAGGCGGCGGGCACCGCCGCGATGGCGGCCAGACGGGCCGTGTCGAGGAGGACGGGCAAGCCCACGGTCACCATGTCCCGGTAATGCATCGTCGTGAACCGGTGGTCGATGCCCCAGACGCGGACGAATCCACCGAGGAAGAGCGAGCCGTACAGAAGCACGCTCAGCGCGGCGTAAGCGACGAACAGGCCGGTGAGGGACCAGTCGGCGACCCGCGGAAGCGGCGCGGGCCGCCCGCCCGAGGGCCGGCCGGTGACGGTCACGACGGACACGCCCGCCAGCCAGCGGCGCTGGACGAGGAAGAGGGCGAGCGCCAGGGCGAGCAGGACGACGCCGTACACCGCCGCCTCGTGCGGGTCGAACCGCCCCTCGATGGCGAGGAACACCTCGGTCGCGAGGAACGGCGTCCCGCCGCCCAGCAGGATCGGGTTCCCGAAGTCGGCGAGGCTCTCGATCATCACCAGCAGCATCGCGTTCGCGACGCCTGGCACGAGCAGCGGACCCGTCACGGTCCGCAAGAGGATCCAGGGCGTCGCCCGAAGCGTCTGGGCCGCCTCCTCGAGGGCGACGTCGAGCGAGCGCACCACGCCCGAAAGCACCAGGAAGGCGATGGGCGTGAACGCCATGACCTGCGCGATGCCGACCCCGAGCGGGCCGAAGAACACGCCGGTATCGAGGCCGAAGACGCCGTGGGTGATGGACCCGCGGCGGCCGAACAGGTAGATGAAGGCCAGGCCCAGCACGAACGCTGGCGTGATGATCGGCACCAGGGAGAGCGGGCCGAGCAACCGCCGCGTCCAGAGTCGGCTCCTGGCGTCGAGGAGCGCGAATGCGAGCCCGAGGACCGTCGTCGCGAGCCCGACGGCCGCCGCGAGAAGAAGGCTGTTCCGCAGCGCCCCCCGCGCTCCCTGAAGCAGCCCGGCCGCCGCCCCGACCGCGGCCAGCGTGAGCGCGAGGCGGGCAACCCGGCGGATCGGCTGGCGCGTCACCCCACCCCACACGATGCCGAGAAGTCCGCCGAGGCCGGCGCCGGCAAGCCCGACGGCCGTCGCCGGCCTCGGCAGCGTCTCGTGGGACAAGAGGAGGAAGACTGGCGACCGGAGCGTCCGGATCAGATAGTCCGCCGTCAGGGCGCCGCCGGACGTCACGCTGGCGTGAAGCATCGCGACGACGGGGTACACGATGAAGACGGTCACCAGGAGCGCCACCCAGAGGATCGCCCCGCCGACGAACCCGCCTCCACGCACCAGCCGGCCTCTCGCGAGCCCGATGCCAGTGAGATTGAGAAGGGACGCCGTCGTCCCGAGGGCGCCCCACCCGGCCGGCGCCTGAGCGCGCGCGAGACAGGCGAGCGCCGCCAGCACCCCGACCCCGGCGACGCCCGCCAGGACGCGGCCGATCAACCGGCCGCCGCCCGCCAGGGCGAGGCCGGTGGCGACCAGGAGCGCCAGACCCACGAGCAGGAGCCCGCCCCCCGGAACCCCCTCGCGCATGACGAGGGTCAGTCCCGTGGCGGCGGGCCCGGCCCGCACGGAGCCTCGCGTCCACGAACCGAGCGCGAAGCCGAGGAGCCCGACGGCTCCCCAGATGGCTCCGGCGTTACGCGTCAACGCCGGGGATCAGCGCGGGAGCGGGAACACTTGCTCGGTCCACCGCTTGATCAGCCCGTCACGAACCGCGGGCGTCCCGTACTTCCCGAAGTCGTACGCGATCACCTTGACATCCTCGAACCGCGGCACGTCGGGGTCGATCGGAGTCCGCGAATTGGACTGCATGGAGACTTCGCCGTTCTGCGGCCCCAGCGTCTGATTCTGGGGATCGAGCGCCCAGTCGATCAGCCGGAGCGCGCTCTCGCGGTTCTGGGCGCCCTTGACGAGCGCCAGGGCCCCGATCTCGTAGCCGATGCCGTCCTTCGGCGCCACGAACCGGATGGGGAAGCCCTTGCGGACGCGCTCCACGACGTCGTTGGCGAACGAGACGCCGATGGCAACCTCTCCCCGGCCGGCGAGCAGGCTCGGATCGCCGCCGCTCCGCGTGTACTGGGCGACGTTCCGGTGGATGGCCTTCAGAAGCTCGAAGCCCGCATCATCGCCGTAGATCTGGACGAGGGTGGTCATCAGGAGGTAGCCGGTGCCCGACGTGTTGGGATTGGGCATGGCGACGAGTCCCTTGTACTTCGGGTCGCCGAGGTCCTTCCACGTCTCCGGAACCGGCAGGTTCTTCTCCTTGAGGAGCTTCTCGTTGACCCCGAGACCGTGGAGTCCCGTGTAGAGCGGGATGTAGTGCCCGTCCACCGCCTTCGTCAGCTGAGGCCTGAGCTCACTCCACGCCTTCGGCCTGAAGAACTCCGTCAGCCCGTCGGCCTGCGCGACCCACTGCGAGTCGCCGCTGCCACCGAACCAGACGTCGAACGAGGGCGCGTCCTTCTCGGCCCGGAGGCGGGCAAGTCCGGCGCCGGAGCTCAAGCGCACGAACTCGGCCTGGATGCCCGTCGCCTTGCCAAACGACTGCTTGACCGCCTCGCACCACGCCGGATCGGGGCTGCAGAGGATGTTCACGCGGCCTTGCGCGCCGGCCGACAACGGCCACATCGCCAAGAAACCGAGCACCAGGACGCCGATCACGTTGAGTATCCGTTTCATCTTCCACGCCTCCCGGTTAACACCTGTCATGTTTGGACGCTCAGCACGGTGACCATCACGAACAGCGTGTCGTCTCCCACGACTCCTTCGTGGCCTTGGCTCGTCCGACATCCAGTTCAACGGCCGGCCCAGGGGGCGGGTCGGACAGCGCCCGCGCTTCATCCTCGGGGGTCCCAGCAGCGCGCCATCGTAACAGAAACGTAACAATCCAGCCCGGCCAGCCCGGCTGATCTCCCCGGTCGTGTGCAGGGAGACCTCTTAGATAGGCCCGCTTGCTCGGGCCTGGCCGCTCCGCGTCCGCGGAACGGGGCGACCGTCGCCGCCACCAGGCAAGTGCCATGC
>JBGQGN010000126.1:0-8754 GCA_041497395.1 Methylomirabilia bacterium | reverse complement strand
GTCGGGGCCCTCGCCGGCCGAGCCGGCCCCTCCCTCGGCGGCTGCCGCGTCGCCGCCCGAGGCGCGTGGGCGCGTGGGCGGCCTGGGGTCCGCGCCGCCGGCGGCGCCGGCGCACGAGGGCGCGGCCAGCGACACGCTCTCGACCGCGAAGTCCCGGAGCGCGGCGCGCCTCATGCGCGCGTCGGACGCAAGCGGGCGCCTGACGGTGCCCGCCCGCGACCCGGCCGAGGCTGCCCTCGACGCGCTCCTGAGCCGTCTCGGCGGCATGCGCGTGGCGCGACGGCTCGAGGGCAACCAGGGGCTGGTCCTCATCGACGTCGTCGTCCCCGTCGCGCGCTACCGCGAGCTGGTCGAGGGTCTCGGGAAGATCGGCCGGTGGACCACCGAGCACGAGCCCAAGACGCTTCCGCCTCAGGTCCGCGTCGAGGTCGCCGTCACCGTCGAGCCCTGACCGCGTTCCCTCGGCACTTCCTCCGGGGAACTTTCTCGCCGGCGGCCGGTCCAAGGGACCGAGCTGTCAGATTCGACGAGACCCAGGAGGAGCCACCCATGCGCCGTCCCATCTCCCTGATGCTGCTCACCCTCGCCGCCCTGTCCCCGGGAGGCCCGGCCTCGGCCGCGTCCCCGCTCGCGATCACGCGCGAGAGCCAGCGCGATTTGATGGTCACCATCTACAACGGAAACCTCGGGCTGGTGAAGGACACGCGGGAGGCGCGGCTGCCCGCGGGGATGAGCGAGGTCCAGTTCGCCGATGTCGCCGCGCAGATCGACCCGACGTCCGTCCATCTCAAGTCGCTGACGGATCCTGCCGGGCTGCGCATCCTCGAGCAGAACTACGAGTACGACCTCCTGTCGGCCCAGAAGCTCCTCGAGAAGTACGTCGGGCGCAAGGTCCGCCTCTACCAGGGCAACGGCTCCTACCTCGAGGCGACGCTCCTCTCGACCGACGGGCCCGTCTACGACATCAACGGCGAGATCCACATGGGCCACCAGGGCCAGGTCGTGTTCCCGTCGCTGCCGGAGAACCTGGTCTCGAAGCCCACGCTCTTGTGGCTGCTCCGGAACGCCGCGACCGCGCCCCAGCGGGTCGAGGCGTCGTACCTCACCGGCGGCATCACCTGGAAGGCCGACTACGTGGTGATCCTCAACGCTGCCGACGACCGCGCCGACCTGACCGGGTGGGTGACGATCGACAACAAGAGCGGGGCGACGTACAAGGACGCCGCGCTCAAGCTCGTGGCCGGCGACGTGAACCGGGCGCGCGACGACCGCACCCGGCAGGCCATGGAGCTGGCGTCGAAGGCCGGGGCAGCCGCGCCGGCCTCCCGCGACTTCGTCTCCGAGGGGTTCTTCGAGTACCACCTCTACACGCTCGACGGGCGGACCACGATCAAGGACAAGCAGACCAAGCAGCTCACGCTCATGACCGCCGCCGGCGTGCCGGTCCGGAAGGAGCTCGCCTTCTTCGGGGCGCGGGACTACTACCGCACGCAGTACGGCACGCCCATGAGCAACCAGAAGGTGAGCGTGTTCGTCGAGCTCACCAACGCCAAGGCGAACAACCTCGGGGTGCCGCTGCCGAAGGGCAAGATCCGGGTCTACAAGGCGGACAAGTCCGGCAGCCAGCAGCTCGTGGGCGAGGACTGGATCGACCACACCCCGAAGGACGAGCGCGTGCGGATCAAGATGGGCGAGGCGTTCGACGTCGTGGGCGAGCGGACCCAGCGCGACTGGAAGAAGATCGGGGGATCGACCTACGAGGTCGAGTGGGAGATCAGCCTGCGCAACCACAAGAAGGAGGACGTGGTCGTGAGCGTGATCGAGCCCATCCCGGGCGACTGGGAGGTTCTCCGCGAGACCCAGTCCCACGAGAAGCTCGAGGCGCACACGCTCCGCTACCAGGTGCCGGTGCCCCAGGAGGGGTCGGCGAAGGTCACCTACCGTGTCCGCCTGCGGTTCTAGGCGGGCCGCTGGGCTACGGTGCGTCCGAGGATCTCTTGACCGACCGCGCCGCGCAGAGCGCCACGACGCCCATCGCAAGGTAGCCGCTGATGAGATGCCGGGGATAGTAGACGGTGGCCGTGTAGACGAGGTGCACACCGAGATAGAGAGCAGGAACCAACAGCAGGAGCGTGGTGCGCATCCATGACCACCGCCACCGCCGAGCGACCAGAAGGGCGGCCAGGATCCACGCCGCCTGTAGGCCGTGCATGACGGGCTGGAGGAGCGCCTCACCGGAGCTCGTCAGGTAGAGAAGGTATCTGAGGTGAGTCCAGGCCGCGTCGCGCGCCTCCGCGTCGTGCGCGATGGTGAGCCAGCGCGCCGGGGGAAAGACCAGGTTCGCGGGGAGGTCCGCGCTGGAGGTGACGAGGACCCAGCGGCCCCCGTAGTAGAGGTTGTGGGCGAGGGGCAGAAGGCCGATGGCCAGGACCAGCGCGCTGGCCAGGATGGCCGATTGTGGCCGCCGTCGATAGACCCGCCCGAGGAAGATCAGCCAGATCGCGAGGAGGGCGGGGGCGTGGTTCGTGCGCGTGAGGAAGGAGAGGCCCACGAGCGTCGCGCCCCCCAGCCAGTCCCGCGTCCGGTCCGAGCAGAACACAGGGGGACCAGCAGCGGCAGGAAGATCCAGGTCGGATACTCGGAGAGGGGCGCCTGAACGAAGGTGACGACCGTTGCGGAGTTCGCGAGACCCAGGAGGAGAAGACCGGCGCCCACGAACAGGGCGATGCCCGCTCGTGTCGGTCGCGGTCCTCGCCAGAGTCGGGCCGCCAGCCAGAAGAGGGCCCAGTTCAGGGCGGCCAGCGAGGCGGCCAGGAGGAGGAGCTCGCCGTCGCCGAAGAGCAGGTGGCCGGCGAACCGCACGTAGCGGAGGAGCGGTTGGTAGAAGAATACTCGCTCGTCTCCCGCCGGCGACCACGTCTCGAGCATGGGAGTAGGCGAACGATTCGTATGTGAACCAGTCGTCGTTGGGCGGCCGATAGACCACGGTATCGAGGTGGCTGAAGCTGCGGAAGGCGGTGAACAGGGCCAGGTATCCGGTGGACAGGTAGACCGCCAGCAAACGGCGATGTCGGGGGCGGGCGAGCAGAAAGGCGAACAGGCAGCCGAGGATGAGGAGGAACCCGGGACCCCGGGGGAGCCCCGGCAGTGTCACCCGGAACCCGTAGGCGAGCGGACCGCCCGCGGCGACCAGCGCGAGCATCCACCAGTCGCGCGCGAGGAGCCGCGCATAGAGGAGAAGCGGCGGGCCGGCCAGGAGGAGCACGACGGCGTCCACAAAACGACTCCCCGCGCGCGCGAGGCGCGACGGCCGAGCGGCCACGAGCGCCGTCGGTCCCGCGGGGGTGGGCACTCGAATCCGGAGCGTCGCGTACGAGCCCGGGGGCGGACCACTGCCCACGCGGGAGCCGTCGTCGAATCGATAGGTGAGCGTCACCTCGTGACGACCGGCCGGGATCTCGACGGTCGCCGTGGCCGGCTGGCCGTAGTGCGGCGGCAGCTCGAGGATCGGGGCGGCGCCCAGGCTCATCGTCGCCTGTCCGACGTAGACGATCTGGGCCACCGCAGGCTGCGTTGGCGCGAGGACACCGTCCCAGCGAGCCTCCAGTGGGAGCCGGTCGCGTCGCACGTTGCCCGGCACCCAGGGCAAGAAGTGGAAGCGCGAGGAGTTCACGAAGACGAGGTTCCAGTCCGTCGGCCCGAAGTCGATCGACCGGTCCAGCCGGGTCACGCCGAATCGAAAGAAGGGGTTTGCGTAGGAGCGCTCGCAGGGTCCGGCCGGGGGGGCCGCGGCCGGCGAGCGATAGCAAGCCAGGAAGCCGGCGTGGCTGCCGGAGGCGAGGATGACGAGCTTCAACCCGAGGGCGGTCACGGTCACCCCGACCAAGCCGCGGCTGGCCAGCGGCCCGAGCCGCCGGAGGAGCCGCCGGTAGGCGGCCCGCAGCCCTCGACTGACGGCGAACGGCGCCAGGAGCGCGAGGGCGAGGGCCTCCGGAAGCGTGCTGAGCGGGATGCCGTTGAAGACGCCGTAGTCGGTCGAGGGGACCAGCAGGAGCGCGCCGAAGAGGACCAGAAGCAGGTGCGCCACCGGCACGCCCGATGGTAGCACGCGCGCCGCCGAACGACCGTTCCTCCAGGCGACGCCGTCCAACGAGACATCGTGGCCCCGGTGTCGGAACGGCGCCGGACTAGCCGAAGCGGTCGGGATCGAGCAGGCGCACGTCGGCCGGCGGGGTCGAGCCCCCCGCGAGCTGGGCGACGAGCTTGCCGGTCGCCGGGCCCATCGACATGCCGACCATGGCGTGACCGGCCGCGACCACGAGATTGTCGAACCGCCGGGGGCGTCCGACGAGCGGCAGGCCGTCGGGCGTGCACGGGCGGAGGCCCCGCCAGATCTCCAGGAGCTCCAGGCTCTCGCCGCCCTGGATGCAGGCGAGCGCCTTTCGGCGGAGGGCTTCCACGCGGCGGCGGTTGATCGAGAGGTCCATCCCGGCGAGCTCGAGCGTCCCGCCGAACCGGAGGAACTCGCCCATCGGCGTGACCGAGAAGCGCCCCTCGGCGGGCAGGAGCGGGATGACCGGGGCCCGGGCCGGCCGCCGATACGTCAGGCTGTAGCCCTTGGCCGGCTGGATCGGCACCCGCAGCCCGAGCGCGCGGCCCACGTCCGGTGACCAGGCGCCCGCCGCCAGGACGACCGTGCCGGCGGAGAACGCCCCGCGCGTCGTCTCGATCTCCGTGACGCGGCTGCCGTTCGTCCGAAAGCCGATCGCCTCGGTGCCGGTTCGCACTCGCACCCCGACGGATTCCGCCAGCTTCGCGAGCCCCTTGACGAAGCGGTCGGGCACGAGCAGGGCGTCCTCCCGGCAGTAGAGCGCGCCGACGACGCTGGTCCCCAGGGCCGGCTCGGCCGACCGCGCCTCTCCGCCGTCCAGGACCTCGACGGTCGCGCCGCCCTCGCGGAGGAGCTTGGCTTCGTCGCGGCCGTGGGCCAAGCCCTCGGGCGTGGAGAACACGGTCATCGAGCCCGCCTGGCGGAACCCGAAATCGAGCTCCTTCTCGGCGAACTCGCGGTAGAGCTCGAGACTCTCCACGCTCAGCCGCCGGAGGAGCGGCATGGCGCGGCGCACGCGGCCCGGTGTGCACGCGGCCCGGAAGTGCCAGAGCCACCGGGCGAGCTCGAGGCTTGCCCGCGGCTTGATGTAGAAGGGGCTCTCGGAGTTCAGCATCCACTTGACGCCCTGCCACCACACACCCGGGGCTGCGAGGGGCACGAGGTGGCTCGGGACGATCAGCCCGGCGTTCCCGTACGAGCTGCCGGCGCAGATCTCCCCCTTCTCGAGGAGCGTGACCTCCCAGCCGTCCCGCGCGAGGTAGTACGCGGAGCTGACGCCGATGACTCCGCCGCCGATCACCACGACGCTCCGTCCGCTCATGGATGTCCTCCGCTGGGTGGATCCGCTGGCATCGCGCGCCGGGCTTGGCTCGCGTGCCCGTATCGAAGATACGCGACCTCCCCAGCCGCCGCCAGGGGTCGTCGGCGCCGCGGGGCTATTGCGCTGACCCGCGCGGGTCGTCTAACATGCGCCGCGGACGGCCTGATGTCGTGGGCCGTCACAGCGATGCACCCCGAGAACCCGCTTGGTGGACCGAGGAGGACTCAATGAGGATCCGTACTGGCCGTGGATTGTTCGCGCTCCTCGCGATGCTGACCGTGGTGCTGGTGGTGGCGGCGGTCTCGCCAGCCCTGGCGCAGGAGAAGTCCCTCATCAAGGAGATCCAGCAACGGGGTGAGCTCCGCGTCGGCTACGCGGTAGCCGACCCACACCAGTTCAAGGACGCCGCCAGCGGCCAGTGGAAGGGGATCGCCGTCGAGATCATGGAGGAATGGGCCAAGGAGCTCGGCGTCAAGCACGTAGCAGTGGACACGAGCTGGGAGACCATGATCGCGGGGCTACAGGCCAACAAGTATGACGTGGCGGCGGCCCTGAACCGCCGACCAGGCCGAGCCCTCGCGGTGACCTTCTCGACGCCGTACATGAACGACACGGGGACTTTCGCGGTGAACCGAGCCAAGGTGAAAGCCCGGACGTTCGAGGAGCTGGATCAGAAGGGCACAAAAATCGCGGTAGTGCTCGGGACTGCCGAAGACAAGTCCCTGTCCCGGATCGCGAAGAACATGGAGCTGCTGCGTCTCCCGGACCAGAACGAGATCCGGATCGCCGTGCAATCCGGTCGGGCCCAGGCCCTCTTCGACGACATCTCGGGCAACGCCAAGTTCGCCAAGGAGAACAAGACCATCCGTCTCATCATCCCCGCCAGCCCGATCCTGGTTGAGGGAATCGCCTATGCGATCCGTCGAGGCTACCCGTACGACGACATCGGGGCCCTCAACATCATGGTGGAAGACTACATCAATACCGCCAAGCTCAAGGCGGCCGAGGCCAAGTACGGCCTACCGGACCCGGAGCAGTTCACGAAGTAGAACGATCCACGGCCAGGCCCGGAGTTCGGGCGGTGGGTGGGCCGGAAGCATGGCGTTCGGCTCACCTGCCGCTCGGGGGATACCGCCGGCGCCGGATATCAGCGGGCCACCGGCGCGAGAGTCTGACGGAGGGTGTCTCAATGTCCTACGACTGGACCTGGAACGTCGATCCTCGCGCCCTCCCGGTCCTCATCCAGGGACTCCGGCTGACCATCTCGATCACGCTCGTCGTCATCGTGCTCGGTTTCTTCCTCGGCATCCTCGTGGCGGCCGGCCGTCTCGCCCGGAGCTCGCTGGTCAACAAGCCGGTCGCAGCCTATATCGAGTTTTTTCGGGGAACGCCCGCGCTCGTCCAGCTCGTCTGGATCTACTACTGCCTACCCATCGTGCTGGGGCTCGAGCTGCCCAGCTTCGCGTCCATCGTGGTGGCCCTGACTCTGAACGTCGGTGCCTTCTACGGCGAGGCCATTCGGGCGGGCATCCAGGCCGTCCCGCGCGACCAGGTGGAGGCCGCGGACATCCTCGGCTTCCACTACGTCGACAAGATGCGCTTCGTCGTCCTGCCGCAGGCCTTTCGGATCATCATCCCAGTGGCCCTGTCACAGAGCATCAGCCTGTTCAAGGACACGTCGCTCGTCTCGACCCTGGGCGTCGCTGATCTCATGTACCAGGCCCGCGTCCTGTCGACGCAGACTTACAGGCCCCTGGAGATCCTGACGGTGGCCGCCCTGATCTACTTCGTGCTCGCTTTTCCGTGCACCGTCGCGACGAGAGTCCTGGAGCTGCGACTCGCCCGCGCGCGGCACTGACCGGGGCATGATCAGCGTACGGCGGCTGAACAAGCGGTTCGGGTCCCTCGAGGTGCTCCGGGACGTCAGCCTCGAGGTCCGGCAAGGGCAGGCGGTCGTCGTCATCGGCCCCAGCGGCTCCGGGAAGAGCACCCTTCTCCGGTGTCTCATCGGACTCGAGACACCCGAGTCGGGTGAAGTGCACGTCGATGGCCGCCCGTTCATCAGGCGCGTGGACGGAGAGCGAGGTCCGCTCCGCCGCACCCGGGACTTTCGCGCGATCCAGCGGTCGATGGGGATGGTCTTTCAGCAGTTCAATCTCTTCCCGCACCTCACGGTGCTCCAGAACGTGGCCCTGGCGCCGATGCGAGTGCTCGGTCTCCGCGAGACCGAGGCTCACGCGCGCGCCCGTGCCCTCCTGATCAAGGTCGGGTTGGAGGAGAAGATCCTGCAGTATCCGGACAAGCTCTCGGGGGGACAGAAGCAGCGCGCGTCGATCGCGCGCGCGCTGGCGCTCGAGCCGCGCATCATGCTCTTCGACGAGGTCACCTCGGCGCTCGATCCCGAGTTGATCCACGAGGTCCTGGCGGTGATGCGGCAGCTCGCCACCGACGGGATGACGATGGTGGTCGTCAGCCACGAGATGGGCTTCGCCAACAAGGTGGCGGACCGCGTCATCTTCATGGACCAGGGGGTCATCGTCGAGGAAGGTCCCCCGGCGGACCTGTTCGGCTCGCCGCGCGAGGCCCGCACCCGCGCCTTCCTCGACAAGGTCCTGAC
Source organism: Methylomirabilia bacterium (assembly GCA_041497395.1). Classification (GTDB taxonomy): domain Bacteria; phylum Methylomirabilota; class Methylomirabilia; order Rokubacteriales; family DASRDR01; genus DASRDR01. The sequence goes on along the minus strand of JBGQGN010000126.1, from coordinate 705 downwards.
GCACATCTGAGCAGGCTTCCCGGCTCGACCGCGCGAAGGGCGAGTCGGAATCGCCGCGCGCGGACGCCGCGCGGCGGGCTCGGTCGTAGAAGCTTCTGATCGCTCCACGCGCGTCACGGGGCCGCCCGCCGGAGCACCAGCTCGAGGTTCTGCGGCGACTGCGGGCGGCCGCCGGCTTCCACCTCGCGCACGGCCGCCACGATCGCGGCCGAGACCGGCGTGGGAATGCCGGTCTGCCGGCCCTGCGCCATCACGTAGCCGTTCATCTCGCCGATCTCCGTCAGCCGGCCCTTGGCGACGTCCTGAGCCATCGAGGCGCGCCAGCTGCGGGCGGTGGCGTCGGCCGGGGTGAGCATCCGGTCGAGCTCCTCCCACGTCTCGCGTCGATCGGCATCCGCCCACCGTTCGGCGGGCGCGCCGCCGAACGCGGGGGCCCGGTGCCCGAGCGCGAGCCCGACGCGCGCGGATTCCGCCGCGAGGCGGATCATCAGCGTCCGTCCGACCTCGCTGGAGGCGACCTCGAGCGAGCCGAGCCCGGACAGGGCCTGGAGCGGGTTGCTCATGGCGTTCTGGGAGAGCTTGGCCCAGCGCTCGCCCCAGAGGTTGTCAGTGGCCCGCGCCCCGTCGATCACCGACAGGATCTCGGCGAGCTCGGTGATCCGGGGCGTGATCCGGCCGTCGTGCTCGCCGACGCGGAAGACGTCG
>JBGQGN010000125.1:0-8806 GCA_041497395.1 Methylomirabilia bacterium | reverse complement strand
GCCAGCCTCCGCCAGGATCGCGTCCGTGTGCTCACCCACCGCCGGGGGCGGGCCGGCAGGCGCGCCGGGCGTGCCCGCCAGGCGTACCGGGACCCCCAGTAGCCGGACCGGGCCGAGCGCCGGATGCTGGATGGTGGCCAACGTGCCGTTCTGGAGCGCCTGGGGGTCCACCAGCATCTCCGGCACGGAGCGGACCCGCGTGCACGGCACGTCCGCCTCGGCGAAGCGCGTCTCCCACTCCGCGGCCGTGCGCGGGGCGAGGCGCTCGCTGATGGCCCGGATCAGCTCCGCCTTGTGCGTGTGGCGCCCGACCATGGTCTGGAGGCGTGGATCGTCGAGCCACGCTTCGAGGCCGAGCGTCCGGCAGAGCCCCGTCCAGAACTTCGGCAGCTCCACGTAGAGATAGAGGTGGCCATCCCGCGTGGGGTAGATCCGCGACACGCGGTCGCCGAGGAGATCCCGGACCGCCTCCGGGGGCTCCACCGCCTCGGCCCAGAAGGCCCGGCCGGCCTGCATCGCCAGCACGCCGTCGAGGAGCGAGGTCTCGATCCGCTGACCCGTGCCGGTCTGGCCGCGGGCGATCAGGGCGAGCAGGATGCCGGAGACGGCCAGGCTCCCGGTGTAGTAGTCGACGAGGCTCCCGCGCACGAGCTCCGGCGCGCCCTCGGCGGCCGCGCCCTGCTCCCACGCGAGGCCGCCGTATGACTGCACGACCGGGTCGAGGCCGGGCCGCTCGGCGAGGGGTCCGGTCTGGCCGAACGCGGACACGGAGCAGTAGATGAGCCGCGCGTTCTCGGCGCGGAGCGTCGGCTCGTCGAGCCCGAGGCGGGCCGCGACGCCCGGCCGGAAGCTCTCGACGAACACGTCCGCGGCGCGCGCGAGCCGTCGCGCGATGGCGAGGCCGTCCGGGTGCTTCAGGTCGACGGCCAGGCTCCGCTTGCCGCGATTGATGCCGAGAAAGTAGCGGGAGAGACCGGGCAACGTCGACGGGTACGTCCGGAGCGCGTCCCCCTCGAGCGGCTCCAGCTTGACGACGTCGGCGCCGTAGGTCGTGAGGAACGCCGTCGCGACGGGCCCCGCGATGATCGCCGAGCAGTCGACGACGCGGAGGCGCTCGAGAGGACCGGACACGGCGGCTCAGGTCCGAGCCGCGCGAGACGCCGGTCCCGCGGGTTCCTGGCAGGTCTCCACGGAGCCTCCTCGATCGGGGATCGCGCGTGAGGCGTGGCACCGGACGGTCCGGCGTCTGTCTTGGTACCAGAAGGTCCCGGGACCGGTCAAGCCTGGTGGCCCGGTGCTATGCTCTGGGCGATGGCGGATCTCGCCAACCTCTTCTCCTGGTCGCGTTCCCGCGCGGGCATGTTCGAGGACTGCCGTCGCCGTTACTACTACCACTACTACGGCGCCTGGGGCGGCTGGGAGAGCAGCGCTTCGCCGGACGTCCGGCGCCTCTACGTCCTGAAGCAGCTGACGGGCCGGCAGGGCTGGGCGGGGCGCACGGTCCACTCGGCAGTGGAGCTCGTGCTCCGGGCGCTCCATGCGGGCGAGGAGCTGTCCGAGGGGCGCCTGGTCGAGGACACCGTGGGACGCATGCGCGAGGAGTGGCGGTTCTCCCACCGCAGGGGATATCGGGAGCGGCCGAAGGAGGCCGTCGCCCTCTTCGAGCACGAGTACGGCGTCGAGGTGAAGGACCAGGCCTGGCAGGTCCTCCGGGACCACGTCTGCCGGTGTCTCCGTAACTTCTACCGGCTGCCGCTCCTCGCCGACATCCGAGACACGCCGCGGGAGCGCTGGATCCTGATCGAGGACATTCGCGCCTTCGAGTTCGAGGGCACGCCCGTCTACGCGGCGCCTGACTTCGGGTACTGGACGCGGGAGGACCGGCTCGCGCTGGTCGACTGGAAGACCGGGAGCCCCAATCCAGACGAGACCGCGGTCCAGCTGGGCGGCTACGCGCTCTATGCCCGGGACATCCTGGACGTGTCGCCGGAGCGCGTGGATCTCCTCGAGGTGAACCTTCGCGCGGGTGAGGTCACCGTGCATCCGTGGGACGTGGCGCGGCTCGACGAGATTCGCGAGCGCTTGCGTCTCTCGATCCGGGGCATGAAGGCCTGGCTGCGCGACGCGGACGCGAACGTGGCGGCGCTCGAGGATTTCGAGCGAACCGAGGATCTCCGGCTCTGCCGGTGGTGCAACTTCAAGGCGGTGTGCCGCCCCGAGCTCCTCGCCGCGGCGCCGCCCGCCCCCGTGACCGCCCCCGCCGACAGCCCTACGGAATCGCACCCGCTTTCGAGATAGCGCCGGGGGTCGATCGGGAGCCGGCGAGCCTACCGCGCGCGCCAGTGCCCCTCGACCCAGACCCAGCCGCCCGGACGCTGCGCCCAGTGGCCCGCCACCCACTCGTAGGTCGGCTGGGCGGGCACCGCGTACGCTCCCGGGACCCAGACGTATCCGCGTCTTGGCCCGCGCCAGCCCCAGTACCCGGGCACCCAGACGTACGCCGGGCCCGGAGCGATGGGGGCGATCTCCGCCTGGACCGGCGGGGGTGGCGGCGGCGGCCGCTGGACGACGACCGGCTGCTCGACGACGCAGGCGGTCAGAAGCAGAAGGACCCCTGCCACGAGGGCTGCTCGGACGGCTCGCTCTGCCATGACTGTGCCTCCGCGGCGCCGGAACCGACGCCTGCCCGGTTGGACGGAGCGCTCCGGCGACCTGTTCGGGCCCTGGCCGGGGTATCCGGCGCCGCGCCCCCCGGTCGGGGACCCGAGGACGGCCGGGCCCGCCCTGGACGGACGGACCGCTCCGCGCGCGGCCCGGGAGGGCGGCGGCGCCTAGGCCGGCGCCGCGAAGACGGCGGCGCGGGCAATCTCGTCGAGGCGGACCTTCGCCGGGTCGAAGGCTTCGAGGTTCTCCCGGAGGCGCTCGAAGGTCTGCTCGAACGAGGGGAGCGTCTTCCGAGCCCGGCTGAGCGGGGTCGTGCGGGCCAGGACGTAGTTCTTCACGTACGGGTGATTCAACCCGCGCTTCTTGACCTTGGCGACCACGTCTGCCAGCACGTCGTCCGCGGCCCGGACGAGCTCGGCCCGCCGCTCGCGCTCGGTGTAGGCCTTCGGCAGGGGCGACTTCAGGAACTTGTCGACGCGGCGGAGGAGCGGCGCGAAGGCCCCGCCGGCGAAGCGGGGTCGCGCGTCGTAGAGGAGCCCGAGCGTGATGAAGTGCGGGGCCTCGAACTGGAAGGCGAAGTCCTCCTCGGTCGCGGTCGAGCCCTCCTCGACGAGCCCGCGGTACATGCGGATGACCTCCAGCGACTTCTCCTTGACGTTGTGCGCCTTCTCGGTGTTGAGGGCAAGGATCTGATAGGCGACCTCGGGCTCGGGGATGAGGATGGCGGGCATCCACTCGGCCTTGAGCTTCGTCAGCGCCTCGCGCCGATGATTGCCGTTCGGCGTCCAGTACTTCCCGGGGCCGGCGGACACCACGACGATGGGGTCGATGAACCGTCCGAGCTTCCTGATGACCTCCTGGAGTCGCTTGACGTGGGGCTTCGAGAGGTCGCGCTGATAGGGCGTCGGCTCGACTCGCGCGAGCGGCAGGAGCACGAAGAGCTGCCAGGCGGCCTTGAGGGGCTCCTGGTAGACCGCCAGGACGCGGCCCCCGTCGCGTTGGACCTGCTCCGCGAGCGCTGTCACGGACTTCGGCGGCTCGCTGCCTTCGGGAAAGACCGTCCAGTTCGTCGCCACGGGTGCCTCCTCGGCTCAGGGAGAAGCGAGCGCGGCCCACGCGAGGCCGGTGAAGTCCGGGGCCGTCCAGGTGGCGCCCGCGGCGCGCAGCTCGGCCTCCGCGTGCGCGGTCGTGAGCCCGACCACGGTCATGCCGGCCCGCCGGGCCGCCTCCACGCCGACCACCGCATCCTCGAACACGACGCAGGCGGCGGGCGGGACGCCGAGGTGCGCCGCCGCCGTCAGGTACACCTCCGGATCCGGCTTGCCGCGCCGGACCTGCCCGGCCGTCACCTGCACCGGGAAGACGGCGGTGAGCCCGAGCCCCTCGAGGATCCGCGCGGCGCTGTCCGCCACCGCGGAGGTGGCGAGGGCTCGCGGGACGCCCGCGGCCGCGAGCGCGCGGACGAACTCGACGACGCCCGGCACCGGCGCGGCGTGGCCGTCGGCGAGCTCGTGATAGAGGGCGGTCTTCCGTTGCGCCAGCCGGACCGCCTCCTCGGGCGGTACCGGTCGGCCCAGGATCCGCGGGACCGCCTCCTCGACCGGGCGACCGATGGCCTGGCGCCAGAATTCGGGATCGGTCAGGGCGAAGCCCTCCTCGCGGGAAAGGCGCCGCCACGCCTCGCGATGGAACCGCGAGTTGTTGACGAGGACACCGTCCATGTCGAACACGGCCGCCCGGCGCCCGGACCCCGTCACCCTGCGCCTCGCGCATCGGCCGGCGCGACGCCGAGCGCGTGCCCATTGGCACGCGCCAGCGTGGTCTCCGTCCGAGCGAGGTGCTGCCGGACCGCCTCGAGGCGGGGATGCACCTCGAGCGCGCGCCGGAAGCAGCGGGCCGCCGCGCGAAGCTGCCCCAGCGCCGCGTGGCAGAGACCCTGACCCGAGAGGGCGCCGAAGTGGTGCGGGTTCAACCTTACGACCTCTTCGCAGTCGGCGATGGACGTCGCGTAGTGCGTCGCCAGGAAGCGCGCCGTGGCGCGCTTGTTCCAGCCTTCCGCGAAGGTTGGGGCCGTCTCGACGACGCGGCTGAACGCCGCGACCGCGCCGAGCCAGTCCTGCCCCTCCATCGCGCGGAGTCCCTCGGCGAAGAGCGCGTCGACCGCCGGGTTGCCGGATCGGCTCCAGACCTGCCAGAGCGTGGCTTCGGCCAGCGCGACCAGCTCCGGGTCGTCGGCATGGAGCAACGCCGCGACGGCTGGCGTGACGCGCGTATCGGCCTCCTGGGCGAGAGCGCGGAGGGTCGACCGGCGCTCGGCGGGAGTGCCGCTCCCGAGCCGCTGCCACGCTTCCTCGGGGGTCACTGGAGCCGGAAGCAGTCCCGCAGCGCGCCGAACGTCTCGCGGGCGGCGCGCGCGGAGTCCGGGCCGCTCCAGCGCGCCGCCTCGGCGGCGCCCACGCGCCCGCCCAACACGAGCTGGCCGTCGCGGGTGCGCGTGAGCTCCTCGCCCAGCCGCGCCCACCCCGCCGGGTCGAGCTCGTCGAGCCCGGCCGCCGGCGTGTCGTCGTGCTCGTTCCGGAACCAGGCGAGGTTCACCGGGCCGAATGCGACCCACGTGTCCTCGGGCGGGTTCACCGTGCGTCGGGCGTGCTTGGCCACGTGGGCGTGGATCTCGGTTCCGGTCAGCTGGGCCACGTCGGGCGCCAGGGCGGCGCCGAGACCCTCCAGCTTCGGGCGCACCTGGACGCGGATCGCCGCAATGCGGTCGGCGAAGCCCCGTAGGTCGAACACCCGGAAGTCCTTCGGGGCGAACGGCTCAATGGCCATGCCGCGTCGTGCCTCCCCGGAGCGTGGCTAGCAGGACACCACCTTATCGGCCGCGACCACCCGCTCAGCGAAGACCTTCGGGGTCACGAACCGCGCGTTCTTGCCCTGGAGATCCGTCTCGGTGACCCCACGGGCCCCCGAGCAACGGCCTCAGACGTAGATCGGGACGCCGTGCTCGATCACCTTCCGTCGCATTTCGGCGAGCGGCGGCATCCCGACGGGATCGATCGCCTCGGCGATGACGTCCTTCATGAGGTACGCCGCCTCGCCGGCGAGGAAGATCTCCGCATGGTGGCCCGCCTCGATGGCGCCCAGCGCGAAGTTGAACGGAAACCCGGCGCGGGTGGGGTCGTCGGAGCCCGCGGTGCCGACGTACAGGATGGTCGCCATGGACAGACCTCCAGAAGGGTCAGATTCGAGCGCTTCGAGTCTACCACCCCGGCTGATGCCGGAGTCTAGCGGGGTCGGGCGCGGAAGAAGAAGCTCGGCTCCGCCTCCCCGGCGGGGACGGCGAGGGCGAGGTCCCCCGCCACGGCCCGGCGCTCGAGCCCGGCGAGCTCCAGGAGGGTCGTGACCTCGGGTGCGGTGTAGAAGTTGCGCTCCGAGTCCTGGATCGCGCCGGTCTCGAGGAACTGGCCCACGACGTGCCCGCGCCCCTCGACCGGGTCCAGGGAGAACTCCCACACGATCCGCAGCGCGCCCTGTCCGTCCCGGCGGAGGAAGACCGTTCGCGGCGTGTCCCGCCAGCGCAGGACGTCGAAGACGAGGTCCCCACCCGGCTCGAGCACCGATCGGATCGCGCGGAAAGCTGGAACGAGCACGGGCCGCGGGACGCAGTTGAAGACACCGCCGAGGACGGTCACGAGGTCGAACGTGCCCAGTCGCCCGAGGTCGGGGTCGGCGAGGTCGGCGACCTCGAAACGGAGGCGGGGATTCCCGGTCGCCCGCTGGCGCGCGAGCGCGATGGCGACCGGCGCCGAATCGATCCCGACAACCTCGACGCCGCGCCGCGCCCACTCGAGCGCGTGGAGGCCGGCATTGCACCCGACGTCGAGGACGCGGCGCGGGCGGGGTGCCCACTCGAGGATCGCCTCGACCTCCTCGGCGGCTTCGCGCCCGGCGTAGAAGGTGCGCTCGAAGACCCCGATGGTCGCGCGGTCGTTGAAGAACGGGTCGACGGCCATCTCGGCGCGATCGTACGCCGCGCGGGGTCCGTGGATCAACCCGTGCGTATAATACGCGAGCCGTGAGGGCGCTCGACCGGCTCGCCACGACGCGGATCACGCGGCTCGCCCCCCGGCGGCGGCACGAGCTGTTCCGAGCGGTGGAGGCGGCCGAGGCCACAGCCGCGCTCTTCCATCGCCACCGCGCCGGCGCGCCGGCCGTGCCGCACCCGATCGCCCTCACGCCGTTCCTCGTGCGCCGCCGGGCGTTGCCCGGCCTCGCGCGGCTCGCCGATCTCGTCCACCGTGTCCAGGTCCACGCGCCGGCCCTCTGGCGGGCCGACGTCGGTGGCTTCCGCGGGTTGTGCCCCGTGAGCGAGGCGACCGCGGCGTGGGTGGCGCGGGACTCGGCGCGGGCGGCCGCGCCCTGGCAGCTCATGATCCGCCCCGACGTGGGCCTCGAAGCGGGACCGCATGGAGCGCTCGAGCCTGTTCTCTTCGAGACCAACGCCACGGGGCTCGCGGGGCTCTACAACCACGCGGCGGGCGTCCGGATCCTGCGGGCGGAGGTCTTCCCCCGCGTGTACACCGCCCGCGAGGCGCGCGCCCTCGCCGATCCCCCCGATCTCCTGGCCCTCGTGGTGCGCTGGGTACAGGCAGCCGCGCGGAGCCTCGGGCGGCGGCGCCTGCGCGGGGTCGCCTTCGTGGAGGACGCCCTTCCCGTCGACGGCTACAGCGAGGTCCCGCGCCTCGTCGCGGCGTTCCGCGCGGCCGGCATCCCCGCCGAGCAGGGCACGGCGCCGGAGCTCCGCCGGGCCCGGGCCGGCGTGCGCCTCCGCGACGTGGCCGTCGATGTCGTCTACCGCGACCTCGGTCTCGAGGACATCGGGACCCCGGCGGGTCGGGCGCTCGGCGGCTTCCTCGACCGCTTCGACGCCGGCGCGGCCCTGCCCGGTGTGGCGGGAGAGTTCAGCCAGAAGGGGCTCCTCGAGTGCATGGGGCGGCCCGAGCTGGCGCCTCTCTTCACGCCCGCCGAGCGCCGGCTCCTGCGCCGGGCCGTGCCGTGGACCCGCGTACTCGGGGCCCGGCTGACGGAGGACATCGCCGGGCGGCGAGTCGACCTGCCGGAGTTCGCGCGACGTGAGCGGGAGCGTCTGCTGATCAAGCCGAACGTCGGATCGAGCGGAGCGGGTGTGCTACTCGGCCGGGAAGGGGGGCCCGCCCGCTGGGAGGCTCGGATCGCCCGCGCCCTGCGGGAGCCGGGGCGATGGGTCGTCCAGGCCCGCCGGCCCGGCACGCGCCGGGCCATGCTCTACCTCCGCGGGGGACGCGCCTACGGCGGGCCCTGCTATTTCTCGCTGGGTCTCTTCTACGCGCCCGGGGACCTCGGGCTCCACTGCCGCGTGAGCCGGGAGCCCGTCGTCAATGTCGCCCGCCAGGGAGCGGTCGCGTGCGCCTTCCTGACGAACGGGTAGCGCCTCGGACCGCTGCGGCGCTGGCGCGCGCTCGACACCGCCGCGGCGACGTGCGGGCGCGCGCGCCAGCCGCTCGCGGCGATCGGGGCCGTCGAGTGGCGTCAGGCGTAGCAGAGGGCCTGCCTGCCGCCCGCCTACCGGCTGGCTACTTCGCCTCGATCTTCTTGGCGATCGCGACGTAGTAGACGGTGACCTTGTCGCCCTTCTTCACTTTGGGATCCTTCAATCCCTCCGTGGAGAACTCCCAGGTCCCCTCGGTCCCCTTGTCGACGGTAATGGTCTTCGCCTTGGCGTCGACCTCCGTCACGGTCCCGGTCCACTGATACTGCTTGGGTCCGGCCGCCATCGAGAGCGTCGCGACGAGGCCCACCAGCACGAGGACGGCGAGAACGGCCATCATGAAGCGATTCCGCATGTGATGTTGCTCCTTTCGTGGCGGCGTCGGTGCCGCCTCTCCGGGCACAGGCCCCGGGTTCAGGTTCCGCGTGGCCGGTCGACCAGCCGGGGCGGAACTCATGTCCAGGCGGGCGTCAGCGTGCCCGCGCGGTCGCTCCAGTAGGGCGTCCAGGCGAGCGCGCACAGCCGCACCCGCACGTCGGTCTTCTTCGGCCGGACGGCCACGGGCTCGAGGCGATCGGGCTCGCCCCGGGCCTCGAGGGCGGCCAGCTCGCCCTGGAG
>JBGQGN010000124.1:0-8911 GCA_041497395.1 Methylomirabilia bacterium | reverse complement strand
GGGTGCCCTGATGACGGCATCGGTGGCGGAGGCGCCGGCCGTCCTGGGCCTCGTGCTCTTCCTGCTCGCGGGGCGCCGCCAGGACTTCTACCCGCTCGCCGGCTGGTCGCTCCTCCTCCACCGGTTCCACTTCCCGCGCTACGAGCGCTGGGAGGTAGCAGCGCGGACGGCGGCGCGCCGCCCCGGCTGAGGCGGCGCCGTCGGTAGCCCGGGCGCCGCCGGGGTTACGGCTCGCCCGTTGCCGGGCCTCGTGCCGTGCGCCATAATGGCCGGCACATCGACCCCGCACATTCTAGGAGGCGACGCGATGGAGCTCGGGAAGACGCCGAAGGAGATCCGGCAGGTCATCCGCCAGGGACGGTACACGGGCGGAACCGCCGGGCTCGCGCCCGGCTACGTGCAGGCGAACCTCGTGATCCTGCCCAGGGCGCAGGCCTACGATTTCCTCGTCTTCTGCCAGCGGAATCCCCGGCCGTGTCCCCTGATCGAGGTCACGGACCCAGGAAACCCCGAGCCGATCGGCGTCGCAGCCGGCGCCGACCTCCGGACGGACGTCCCGAAGTACCGCATCTACCGGGACGGCCGCCTCGCGGCCGAGGTCTCCGACATCACGAGCGAGTGGCGCGACGACTTCGTCGCCTTCCTCCTGGGATGCTCCTTCACGTTCGAGTCGGCGCTCCTCCAGTCCGGCGTGCCTGTCCGCCACATCGAGGAGCACCGGATCGTGCCGATGTTCCGGACGAACCTCGCGTGCCGGCCGGCCGGCGTGTTCCGGGGTCCGATGGTGGTCTCGATGCGCCCCATTCCCGCGCCGCTCGTGCCGCGCGCCGTGACGGTCACGGCGCGCTATCCGATGGCGCACGGCGCGCCGATCCACGTGGGCAACCCGGCGCTCATTGGCGTCACCGACGTGATGAAGCCCGACTGGGGCGACCCGCCCACGCTCCTGGCCGGCGAGGAGCCCGTCTTCTGGGCCTGCGGGGTGACGCCGCAGGCGGTGGCGCTCGAAGCGAAGCCGCCCCTCGTGATCACGCACGCGCCCGGGCACATGTTCGTCACGGACCTCCCGGACCACGCGCTCGCGGCGCTCTAGCCGCGACGCGGCACCACCCCGTCCTTCGCCGATGGGCCTCTACGCGACGCCGCGCCTGCTCCCCGCCGGGGACGCCGCGGTCTCGGTTGAGCTCGGCGACGAGATCTCCCGCGAGGCCAACGCGCGGGCGCTGACGCTCGAGCGCCTGCTCCTCGACGCGCGGCTTCCGGGGCTGGTCGACACCGTTCCCACATTCCGGGCGCTCCTCGTCCAGTACGATCCCCTCGTCCTCCCGTGGGCAGCGCTCCAGGCACGGCTCCTCGAGCTGTCGGATCGGCTCGCGGATGCTCCGCCCCCGCCAGGCCGCCGGGTGGAACTCCCGTGCGCGTACGGCGGACAGCACGGTCCCGACCTCGAGGAGGTCGCCCGCCGCCTCGACCTCACGCCGGAGGAGCTCGTAGACCTCCACGCGGGAGTGGAGCACTACGTCTACTTCGTGGGGTTCACGCCGGGATTGCCGTACATGGCCGGGCAGCCCGCGCGCCTGACCATTCCGCGCCTCGACCGCCCGCGGACCAAGACGCCCGCCGGCAGCGTCGGGATCGGCGGGACGCAGACCTCCATCTACTCGGTGGAGAGCCCCGGCGGCTTCTGGCTCCTCGGCCGGACCCCGCTCCGCCTCTACGACCCTGGGGCGTCCGATCCGATCCTCCTCCGCGCCGGGGACCGTGTCCGCTTCCGGCCGATCGAGGCCGCGGAGTACGCCGCGCTCGCCGAGCAGGTCGCTGCCGGGGCATACCGCCCCCGAATCGAGGCGGAGGTGTGACGGGCCGAAGCGTCGGGTGCGCGCTCGTCGTCGGTGTTCTCGCCGGTGCAACGCCAGCCGTGGCACAGCCCGTGGCGCCGGTCGCGACGGTCGGGCTGCTGTGCGTCGGGGCTTGTCCGGCGCCCCCGTTCGACGCGGGTATGCCGATGTTCGTGAACACGCTGCGCGAGGCTGGGTATGTGGACGGCCAGAACGTGGTGCTCGATTCGAGAGGCATCGGTGACACGCCGGAGCAGCTGCCGATGCTCGCGACGAGACTGGTCCGTCGCAAAGTGGATGTCGTCGTCGCGATAGGCGCGGCCGCGGTTCTCGCCGCAAAGCGAGCGTCCGCTACGGTGCCCGTAATGCTCGACGTGCCGAACGCGGTCGAGCTGGAACTAGTGGCGGGCCTCGCGCGCCCGGGTGGGAACGTCACGGGTGTGACCTTCCCGCTCGCGGAGCTGTCCGCGAAACAGATGGAGCTCCTCAAGCAGATCGCGCCCGCACGGACGTCGGTCTCGGTGCTCTGGAACCCGGCGACCGCGTACGCCGACCTCGCGCGCCGGCATGCCGAGGCGGCCGGCCAGTCGGTGGGGCTGCAGGTCCGGCCCGTCGAGATTCGGGACGCGGGACACCTGGACCGGGTGCTCGCGCCGGTCGCCCGGGAGCGCGGGGGCGCGCTGCTGGTCGTGGAGAACGACCAGAGTGTCACCGGAACGTGGCGACGCGAGGTCAACCTCTTCGCGCTCAAGGAGCGGGTGCCGGTCATCGCCTGGTCCCGAGCGTTCGCGGCTGGGGGCGCTCTCATGTCCTACGGTCCCGCCCGGGCTGAGATGCATCGACTCGCCGCGACCACCGTTGCCGAGATTCTGCAGGGCAAGCGCCCGGCCGACATCCCGGTCGAGCAGCCGACGCGTTACGAGCTGGTCGTGAACCTGGCGACCGCCAAGGCCATCGGTGTGACGATCCCGTCGGCCGTGCTCGCCCGGGCCGACGAGGTCATGCAGTGAGCGGGCTGTTCGTCGTCGAGCCGGGACTTCTGACCACCGTCCAGGATCTGGGGCGCTTCGGCCACCAGCGCGTCGGCGTCCCGCCGTCGGGGCCGATGGATCGCGCGGCGTTCCTGGTCGCCAACCGGCTTGTGGGGAACCCTGACGTCGCCGCCGCGCTCGAGTGCACCATCAAGGGCCCCCGGCTCGAGGTGCGGCAGGCGGCGGTGATCGCGGTGACTGGCGCTCCGATGGGCTTCACCGTCAACGGCCAGGAGGCCCCGTCCTGGACGGCCGTGGGCGTTCGACCGGGGGACGTCCTCGGGTTCCAGATGGCGAGCGCCGGCTGCCGCGCGTATCTGGCCGTGGCGGGCGGCATCGACGTCCCGCTGGCGCTCGGCTCCCGCGCGACCTATCTCCGCGGGCGCCTCGGCGGGCTCGGCGGCCGGGCCCTCCAGAAGGGCGACGCCCTGCCGGTGGGAGCCCCGGCCCCGGGCGCGGGGCGAGAGGGACGGACCGTTCCAGCTGCGCTCCGGCCCGCATATCCCGCGGAGCGGGAATGCCGCGTGATCCTGGGACCCCAGGACGACCGCTTCACGGCCGAGGGCATCCGGGCGTTCCTCGAGGGCCCCTACGACGTCACTCCGCAGGCCGACCGGATGGGGTATCGTCTGAAGGGACCGGCGATCACGCACGCGCGCGGGCACGACATCGTGTCGGACGGCATCCCGCTGGGTGGGGTCCAGGTTCCGGGCGAGGGGCAGCCGATCGTGCTCCTGGTCGACCGCCAGACGACCGGCGGCTACACGAAGATCGCGACCGTGATCGGCGTGGACATCGGCGCGATCGGCCAGACCCGGCCGGGTCAGCGGATCCGCTTCCGGCGAGTGACCCTGGAGGACGCCCACGCCGCGCTCGTCGCGGAGGCTGCGTGGCTCGCCCGCGCGGTCGAAGGCTGAGTTGAAGGAGAGCGGGGCGCCGCGCTGGCTCGCGGCGCCCAGAGGAGTGACGCGATGGCCAACGTGATCGATCTCAACTGCGACATGGGCGAGTCCTACGGGCGGTGGACCCTCGGCGCCGACGAGGCCATCATGCCGCAGATCACCTCGGCCAACATCGCGTGCGGGTTCCACGGCGGCGATCCTCACGTCATCCGGAAGACCGTCGCCCTCGCGCTGAAGCATGGGGTTGCGATCGGGGCACACCCCTCGCTGCCGGATCTCATGGGATTCGGCCGGCGGGTCATGGACGTGACGCCCGCCGAGCTGCGTGACTACGTGTGCTACCAGACCGGTGCCGTTCGCGAGTTCTGCCGCGCGGCGGGCGTCGACCTCCAGCACGTCAAGCCCCACGGCATCCTCTACACGATGGCCGAGCAGCAGGAGGCGATCGCCGAGGCGATCGGGCAGGCCGCGCGGGAGTCGGGGGGGCGGCTCATCCTCATGACGCTCGCCTCGGGCAAGTACGACGCCCACTGCCGGAAGATGGGGGTCCGGGTCGCCTCGGAGGGCTTTGCGGACCGCGCCTACGAGGTGGACGGGACGCTGGTCTCCCGGCGGAAGGCGGGCGCCCTCATCACGGACCCGGCGCAGGCGGCGGCGCAGGCCGTCCGGATGGCGGCCGAGGGCAAGGTGCGCACGATCGACGGCGTCGACATCGACCTGTCCGTCCAGACCATCTGCTGTCACGGGGACACGCCGGGGGCCGAGCGCATCGTCCGCGCGGTCCGCGCGGGACTCGACGCCGCGGGGATCCAGGTCCGGCCGCTGCGGGACTGGCTTCCGTAAGGTGGCGCCCGCGCGGCCGTACGACGTCGTGACGTTCGATTGCTACGGTACCCTCGTCGACTGGGAGGGCGGGCTCGCCACGGCGCTCATGCGCGCCGCGTGGGCGGACGGCGTGCGGCTCGAGCGGGCGGGAGTCATCCGGGCCTACATGGCCGCGGAGCGGGAAGTCGAGGCGGGCGCCTACCGGCCGTACCGCGAGGTCCTGGCGGATTCGGCTCGCGGCGTCGCGGCCCGCCTCGGCTGGCGGCTCGATCCCGCGCGGGCGTCGTTCCTGCCCGACAGCCTCCCGGCGTGGGTGCCGTTTCCCGACACCAACGCGTCCCTCGAGCGCCTCCGCGCCGCCGGCTACGTGCTCGGCATCCTGTCGAATGTCGACGACGACCTCTTGGCCGCGACCCGGCGGCACTTCACCGTGGAGTTCGAGCTCGTCGTCACCGCCCAGCAGGTGCGGGCGTACAAGCCCGCGCGCCCGCACTTCGAGGCCGCCCGCCGGGCCGTCGGCTCGCGTTCCTGGCTCCACGTCGGCCAGGGCTACTTCCACGACATGGTCCCGGCGCGGACCCACGGCATCCCGAACGCCTGGATCAACCGGAACGGCGACGCGCCGGAGGACGGAGGCCGGGCGGATCGGGAGTTCCCCACCCTTCGCGAGCTGGCCGACTGGCTGGCCCCCGCCCGGTGACGGGCTAGGAGCGGCGCGATGGCCCGCTGTCACGAGCTGCTCCACGGCGCGATCGACCTCCACACGCACTCGTCACCGTCGTTCTTCGACCGGCTGCTCGACGACGTCGGCCTCGCCGAGCAGGCCCGTGCCGCCGGGATGCGGGCGGTGCTCTACAAGGCCCACGAGCAGGACACGACGGGGCGGGCGGCGCTCGTTCGCCGGGCGGTGCCCGGCATCGAGGCCTTCGGCGGTGTGGTGCTGAACCAGGTGGTGGGCGGGCTCAATCCGGCCGCGGTGGACGCGTCGATCAAGCTCGGCGGCCGCATGGTCTGGATGCCGACCATGTCGGCCGAGCACCACATCGGCTTCTTCGGCGGCAGCCACTTCGGCTCGCAGATGAAGGGGAAGACGGTCGCCGCCGGCCCGCCGCAAGGTCTGATGGTGCTCGACGGGACGGGAGGACTGCGCCCGGAGGTCCAGGAGATCCTCCGGCTGATCGCCGCCGCGGGGATCTGTCTGTCGACGGGGCATCTGTCGCTCGCAGAGATCCAGGCCCTCGTCCCGGCGGCCCGCACGGCTGGCGTCACCCGCATCCTCGTCACGCATCCGGATCTCAAGCTCTCCGGCATCGGGGTGGCGGACCAGAAGGCGCTCGCCGACGCGGGCGCGATCCTCGAGAAGGACGTCAACACGCTCGGGCCGCCCTGGCACTCGACGACGCTCGACGCGATGATCCATTCGATCCGCGAGGTGGGACCCGCCCGGTGCGTCCTCGCCACCGACTACGGGCAGCTTCACAGCCCGGCGCCGGTCGAGGGGATGCGGATCTTCGTCCAGCTCTGCCTCGAGCAGGGGATCTCGGAGACGGAGATCCGCACCATGGTGGCCGACAACCCCGCGCGGCTCCTCGGCCTCGCCTGAGCCGGCCCGCCGGCGGCGCCCGGGGTCTCCAACCCGCCTCGCGAGCCGGCTGGCGCCGCGGCCCGGATCAGGCGCGGGTCGCCGGGTGCTCCTTTCTCGGAGCCGCGGCCGTTGACACGCCTTCCGCGGCCCCCTATGATTCGCTCGAAGTCGGTTACCGCCCTGAGTTGCCGCGACTTCCGAGGAGGTGCCATGCGGATCCCTCACGCGCTCCTCTCGATCACGAGCGCTCTCATCCTCCTCGCGCTCCCGGTCGCGCCGGTCGTCGCCCAGCAGAAGGAAGTGGTGATCGGGCTGCTGTACCCCTTGAGCGGCCCGACGGCGTCGGCGGGGGTCGACGAGAAGCACGTCTACGAGCTCTTCGCCGACATGGTCAACGGCAAGGAGCCGATGCTCCCTGGCGCCTTCTACCAGCAGCTCAAGGGCCTGCCCGGGTTCCCCGGCGGGGGACGGCTCCGCCTGATCTTCGTCGACCACCAGGGCAAGCCCGATATCGGCCAGACCGAGGCAGAGCGCCTGATCACCCAGGAGAAGGTGCACGTCCTCGTGGGCTCGTGGCAGTCGAGCGTCACGGCGACGACGAGCCAGGTCGCCGAGCGCTTCGGCATCCCGCACTTCAACTCCGAGTCGAGCTCGCCGGGGCTCACCCGGCGCGGGTTCAAGTGGTTCTTCCGGTCATCGCCTCACGACGAGCACTTCTCGCAGGCGATGTTCGACTTCCTGGCAGACTTCCAGAAGAAGCGAGGCGTCAAGCTGGAGACCGTCGCCATCTCGAACGAGGACACGCTGTTCGGGACCGACTCCGCCAAGACGGAGCGCGCGCTCGCCCAGAAGGCCGGCTACCGGATCGTGACCGACTTCGCCTACCGGTCGAACAGCACGTCGTTGACGGCCGAGGTGCAGAAGCTCAAGGCCGCGAACCCGGACGTGTGGTTCCCGACCTCGTACCAGTCCGATGCCATCCTCTTCACGCGGACGTCCAAGGAGCTCGACTGGAACCCGAAGATGATCCTTGCCCAGAACTCGGGCCACATCGACCCGAAGTTCATCGAGGCCACCGGGAAGGACTCCGAAGGATACCTCTCGCGCTCGCCGTTCGCGCAGGATCTGGTCGAGAAGACCCCGGTGGCGAAGGCGCTCAATCCTGGCTACAAAGCGCGCGCGGGGAAGGACCTCTACGATCTCCCGGCCCGCGCGTTCACGGGCATCGCGACGCTGGTCGACGCCCTCAACCGCGCCGGCTCGACCGAGCCGGAGGCGATCCGCGCCGCCCTCGTCAAGACCGACATCAAGGCCGCTGACCTCCTGGTGCCCTGGACCGGCGTCAAGTTCGACGAGACGGGCCAGAACGTCGGGGTGCGGGCGATCATCGTCCAGCTCCAGGGTGGCAAGTACTGGACGGTCTGGCCGTTCGAGGTGGCGGCGCGCGACGTCCTCTATCCCATCCCGAGGTGGTCCGACCGGAAGTAGGCCGGATGCCGGGCCCTCGAGGGTGAAGCGGTGAGTGTCCGCGTCGGGATCGATGTCGGCGGGACGTTCACCGACCTCGTCGCCATCGATCCAGGATCCGGAGCAGTCCGCTCGCGCAAGGTCCTCACGACGCCCGAGGCGCCGGCTCGCGGCGTTCTGGCCGGCCTCCAGTCGCTGGCGCCCGGCGCCGGCTCGATCGCCCACGGGACCACGATCGTCACGAACGCCATCGTCGAGGGCCGCCACGCCCGCACGGCCCTCGTGACCACGCGGGGCTTCCGCGACGTGCTCGAGATCGCCCGCCAGAGCCGCCAGGAGCTCTACCGGCTGGATGTCGCGCCGCGGCCGCCGCCGCTCGTGCCCCGCCACCTCCGGCTCGAGGTGACGGAGCGCGTCCTCGCCGACGGCCGGGTCGCCGTGGCCCTCGCGGAGGACGAGTTGCCGGCCTTGGCGGCGGCGCTCCGGGCGAGCGGCGTCGAGGCGGTGGCCGTCTGCCTCCTTCACGCCTATGCCCACCCGGCTCACGAGGCCCGCCTCCGGGCGGCGCTCGAGGGGCAGGTCCCGTTCGTCTCCGTGTCCCACGAGATCAACGCGGAGTTCCGGGAGTACGAGCGCACGTCGACGACGGCGCTCAACGCAGCGGTCATGCCGATCGCGGACCGGTACCTCGCCGACCTCGAGGCCTCGCTCGCCCGGGCGGGCGTCGGCGCGACGCTCCACCTGCTCCAGTCGAGCGGCGGCATGATGTCGGCGGCGGTCGCGCGGCGGCGACCGCTCGCCATGGCCGTGTCGGGGCCGGCGGGCGGCGTCGCGGCGTCGCGGTTCCTCGCGCGGGCGGTTGGGCTCCGGAACGCCATCGCCTTCGACATGGGCGGGACGACCACCGACGTCTGTCTGATCGCCGACGGGCGGGCCGAGACCTTGCCCCAGCGGCGGCTGGGCGGGCACCCGGTGCGGCTGCCCTCGGTCGGCGTCGAGTCGATCGGCGCGGGCGGGGGGTCGCTGGCCCGGGCCGAGGGCGCCGCGCTCCGCGTGGGGCCGGAGAGCGCGGGCGCCCGGCCGGGTCCCGCGTGCTACGGCCTCGGGGGCGCGGCGCCCACGGTCACCGATGCCCACGCCGTGGCGGGCACGCTCCGCGGGGATGCGCTTCTCGGCGAGGTGATCCGCGTGGACGCGGCGCGCGCGCGGACGGCGCTCGAGCCCGTGGCGCAGGCGCTCGGGCTCGGGCTTCGCGAGGCGGCG
>JBGQGN010000123.1:0-8920 GCA_041497395.1 Methylomirabilia bacterium | reverse complement strand
TGCACGTCCCAGTGGCGGCGGGGGATCGCGTAGGAGCCGGCGGTCGTCATCCCGGCGGCAAACAGCGCGATCCCGATGCCGAAGAGATAGATCTGGACGGTGGCCAGGCGCGGCCAGACGATCCGGCGCCGGAAGATCAGCGGCACGACGAAGTAGGTGAGCCCCATGAAGGCGAGCGTCGTGCCGGCCACGACCGTCGAATGGAAGTGCCCGGGGATGCGGAGCGTGTTGTGGGAGATGATGTTGACCTGCTCCGCCCCGAAGGTCACCCCGGTGATGCCGCCCATGAACCCGAAGAGGGCGAGCGAGAGCGCCAGAGCGGCGAATCCGGGGTTACCCCACGGCGCCTTGGCGAGCCACTCGAAGAGGCCCTTCGAGAGCCCCTTCTTCCGCTGGGCGACCTCGACCGCCGCCGGCACCGTCATCCCGTGTACCATGCTCGCGAGCACCGCGAGGTACATCGCGTACGAGGTGTTGAAGACCTTCCACGCCGGGGACAGCTGCGGGTCGACGAGCAGGTGGTGCGCCGACGCGAGATTGATGAACAGGATGTAAAGGAGAAACGCCGTCCGGCAGACCTTCTCGTTGATGGGGACGGCGCCGACCGTCAGCGTGGCCAGCAGGTACCACACCGCCACCATGGCCGTGACATTGATCTGCTGCGACGAGTGCCCGAGGCCCCACCAGACCAGCCGGTACATGCCGGAGTCGAGATTCTGGATGATCCCGAGCGACCAGAGCCACGTCGGGATGTAGATGATGGCGCCGTGGGCGAGGGCCACGACGGCGATGATCGCGGCCGCGGCGGCGCCGAACGTCACCAGCGGGACCGAGCCCTCGTAGGTCCGCTCGGCGCGGGCCACCACGAGGGTGGCGAAGAAGTTGGATACGCCGATCAGTGCCCCAACCGCGAAGAGGATCCAGCCGAGGTAGAAATACGAGACGGCACGAAGCGGCACGTAGGAGGTGAACATGACATCGGCGCCGCCCCGGAGGATCGCCACGTCGATCAGGAGGGACCCCGCCACCATGAGCCCGAACCCCACCCATCCGACCCGGGGCCAGGCCACGCGGCTTCCGAGCAGGATCGGCCCCGCGAAGTACAGGATCGCGACCTCGAAGAAGATGATCCAGAAGATGAGCATGTTCATCCCGTGGAACGTGAGCGCCCGGTAGTACATCGCCGGCCCGAGCAGGTGGACGGCCGGCCACCGGGTCAGGACCACGAGCACCGCCGCGATGCCACCGAAGAGGATCGCCAGGACCCCGGCCACGGCGTGGACCTTGATCAGGCGCTCGGCGGCGTCGTGGACGCGAAGACCGGTCTGGGCGCAGGTGCGAAACGTCGCTGTCCCGTTCATCGGGGGGCCTCCCTACTCGACGATGATCTTGCCCACCATCTGGTGGTGCCCGATCCCGCAGAATTCGTTGCAGACGGCGTAGACCTCACCCTTCTCGGTCGGCGTGATCGTGAGAACGTACTCGTAGCCGGGCAGCACCATGAAGTTCAGATTCAGGGGGAACAGCGAGAACCCGTGGACCAGGTCGAGCGACGACAGGTGGAGCCGGTAGGTCTCACCCTTCTTGAGCTTGACCACCGGGTACCACTGCCACAGCCGGCCCAGCATGTAGACATCCTCCCCGGGGCCGGGGGCGACCACCGGGAACCCGCGATCCTCTCCTACCCTGGTCTTCTGGACGTAGGCCTCCACCTTCGCCTGGTAGTCGGCCGCCCCGATGCGGTAGGTCTCGAAGGAGGGGTTCTGACCGCCCTTCCAGTGCCAGAGCGGCATCATGGCGAACAGGATGAGGCACCAGGTCAGCGCGATCGAGAGCCAGAGCTTCTCGCTCCGGTCGACCTTTCTCCACCACACACCTTTGAGCGCCTGGATGCTCATGGCGGCCTCCTACTTGGGCAGCTCGACCGGGGGCGCCAGCGGGATGCTGGCGATCTCGAGCAGTCCCCAGACCGTGTAGAACACGATCGGGACCGCGAGCCCCAGGACGAGCAGGAGGAAGATGTTGTCGAAGAAGACCTGCGCTAGCGGGATCCGCTCGGGTGGGTTGGCCGGGGGTGCTCCGTCCGTCATGTCGCGCCTCCTCCGGGAGCCAATGGACGAGGCTCCTCGGCTGGAAGCCTAGAGCGAGTGCCGCTCTGTGCATATGACGAGGGTCATAGAGCGAGGTGCCCACCCGGGATAGGGTCTCGCATGAGCCCGATCCAGAGAGGCTCGGAGGCGCGAGAGGCTCGGAGGCGAAGGGCCGAGGGTCACGGATCGCGCGCCCCCCGGTGACCGTTGGAGACCCAAGCCGAGCCGACGAGGTGAGGTGCCGACGCCCCAGGTGGGGCGACGGCGCACCCCCCACGGCGTCCGTCGTGCACGGCGCAGGCAGGCCCGGGGGGACCGGCCGGTGCGAGGCCACGTGGCACTTCTCATGCAATCACACGAGACGAATGGGTCCCGCCTGCAGGGGCCGGAGGTGAGCGGCATGGCTGTCGCCCAGCAGGTCTCGGCTGCGGTCCCGGCGGTCTCCTACGCGGGGCTGCCGGCGACGGCCGACGGCTCCGAGATGGTCGTCTGGGTGGAGACGCAGGTGTCCCAGGGGGCGTGCGCCTATCCGATCACCTCGTCGACCAACATGGGCGCGGGCTACCAGGCCGCCCAGGCCGCCGGCCGGAAGAACCTGTGGGGCGAGCCCCTCTTCTTCCTCGAGCTCGAGTCCGAGCACTCGTCGGCGTCGACCTGCGAGGGCTTCGCCGTCGCCGGCGGGCGCGTCACCAATTTCACCTCCGGCCAGGGCCTGGTCCTCATGAAAGAGGTGCTCTACACGATCGCCGGTAAGCGGCTGCCGGCGGTGTTCCACATCGGCGCCCGGGCGCTGACGTCCCAGGCCCTGAACGTCCACTGCGGCCACGACGACGTCATGGCGGTTGCGGACACGGGCTGGGGCATCCTCTTCGCCCGGAACGCCCAGGCCGTCGGCGACCTCGCCCTCATCGCGCGACGTGCGGCGGAGGAATCGGAGACCCCGTTCCTCGTCGTCCAGGATGGGTTCCTCACCACCCACACCGTCGAGAACGTCCGCCTCCCCGAGCCCGAGCTGATGAAGGAATTCGTCGGGGACCCCTACGCCCTCACGCGGCTCCGCAACCTCATGAACCCGGCCAAGCCCATCATGTCCGGCGTCGTGCAGAACCAGGACGCCTACATGAAGGGCAAGGTCGGCCAGCGCTTCTTCTACGACCGGCTACCGGGGATCCTCGAGCGGGTCATGGCCCGCTACGGCGAGCTGACGGGACGTCGATACGGCCCGGTGGAGGCCTATCGCCTCGAGGACGCGGACTGGGCGATCGTCGGAATGGGCAGCCTGACCGACACCGCGATGGCGACCGCCGACTGGATTCGGCGCGAGAAGGGCTGGCGCGTCGGTATCCTCCACGTCACCGCCTTCCGTCCGTTCCCGGGGCGGGGCATCGTCGCCGCCCTGCGTCACGTCACCGGGGTCGCGGTCATCGAGCGGATGGACAATCCGGGGGCGCAGTCGAATCCTCTCACCCTCGAGGTCAAGGCTGCGTTCGCCGACGCCGTGATGGACGGGACAGGGGCTCCGAGCGATCTGCGCATCCCGGCCATCCACTCCGGTATCGCCGGGCTGGGAAGCCGCGATATCCGGCCGGGCGACTTCGTCGCAACCGTCGCCAACATGGTCCGTCGAGGGGCTCGCGTGTTCGCGCTCGGGATCGATCACCCTCTCGCGCTCCGCTGCGAGGAGGACCCCGACGTGCGCCCCCCAGGGGCCTTCTCGATGCGCGGGCACTCGGTCGGCGGCTTCGGGTCGGTCGCCACCAACCGGGTCATCGCGACCGTCCTCGGCGATCTCTTTCACCTGCGCGTCCAGGCCTATCCGCTCTACGGGTCGGAGAAGAAGGGGCTGCCCACGACCTACTACCTGACGGTCGCCGACGACCCCATCCACGTCCACTCCGAGCTCACGCACGTCGACTTCGTGCCGCTCAACGACGTCAACGCGTTCCGGCTCGGCAACCCGCTGGCCGGGCTGACCGAGGGCGGCATGCTCTTCGTCCAGAGCACGGCGTCGGACCCCGAGGCCATCTGGGCGGGCATCCCCGAGGGCGCTCGCCAGCTCATCGCCCAGCGTGACATCCGCGTCCTCGCCCTCGACACGCTCCAGATCGCCCGCGAGGTTGCCGGCCGGCCCGAGCTCCGGCAGCGGATGCAGGGGATCGTCCTCCTCGGGGTCTTCCTGCGGGTCACACCTTTTCGCGAACAGCGCGGACTCGACGAGGACGCCGTCTTCTCGGCCGTCGAGCGCTCCCTCCGAAAGGTCTTCGGCAAGCGCGGCGAGCAGGTGATCCGGGACAACATGACCGCGGTCCGGCGAGGCTACGAGGAGGTCGTCGAGATCCCCAAGGAAGTCATGCGGGGGGCGGCGCGATCGGCCACCAGGAGCAGGGTCGGTGGATGACGCGAAGGTCCGGGACTGGATGCATCTCGGGGTGATCGCGTGCTCGCCCGACACCCCGGCGGACGAGGTCGCCAGCACCATGGCCGCCCACGACGTCAGCGCGCTCGTGGTGGTCGACGCGGACGGCTACACGGTGGGGCTGATCTCGCGCACGGACTTGGTCAATGCGACATTCGTCCAGCCGTACCTCCGCCACTGGCGGGGCCTGAGCGCCCGCCATCTCATGTCGTCGCCCGTGATCAGCGTCCGCGAGGACACGCCTGTCGAGAGGGCGATCGCGCTCATCCGTGAGCGGAAGATCCACCGGGTCGTCGTCACTCTCGCCGAGGGAGGCCGGGAGCGCCCGATCGGCATCCTGTCGGTCACCGACGTGGTCGGACGCCTCGGTCGGATCGAGGAGGCGCAGGCATGACCGAGGCACTCGCGTTCTCCCCGTTCGAGGAAAGCGCTCCCATCGAGGATCTCGGGACCAAGCAGCCCGGAACCTCGAAGGAGGCTCACGAAACCCAGTTCGTCCCGGCAGGCGTCCTCGCGCTCGACGTCGAGGCGTACGTCGACGACTTCAACGCACGGGTCATCGGCACCTACGAGAAGGGCACGGGTTCCCACGACCTGCCGGCCGACGTCGGCGTCGCCCGGAGCCTCATCCCCGCCGGCACGGCCGCGCTCCGCGACTTCTCCTACCTGTCACCGCTCCTCCCCGAGCTCCTGGCCGACCGCTGCGTCGGATGCATGACGTGCGTAACCGAGTGCCCGGACACGGCCATCCTGGGCAAGGCCGTCCCCGCCTCCCGCCTCGACACCGAGCTCTCCCGGGTCGCCGATGACGCCGAGCGCGCCTTCCTCCGCGGCCACTGGGCCAAGACGCGGAAGTACTTCGACGTGCCCGTGCGGAAGGGGCTCGAGGGCGCGATGTTCGGCATCTTCATCGACCCGACCAAGTGCAAGGGGTGTGCGGAGTGCGTCGAGGTCTGTGCGGACCTCGGCTACCACGCGCTCCGGATGGTCCCCAAGGGCGAGGAGACCCTCGGCCGGTACCGTGGAGCCTTCCAGTTCTATCGGCGGGTCGGTCCGACGCCGAAGGATTATGTGAACGAGAAGGCGCTCGCCGACATGATGCTGGCCGACCAGTCGCTCCTCTACGTCGGCGGGGCGGGCTCGTGCATGGGCTGCGGCGAGGGCACCGCCCTTCGGATGATGGTCGCCGCCACCGCCTTCACTCACGGGCCGGAGGGCATGGCCATCGTCGCCGCGACCGGCTGCAACACGGTCTACACCTCCACGTATCCCTACAACCCCTACCTGGTTCCCTGGACCAACTCCCTGTTCGAGAACGCCCCCGCGGTCGCGCTGGGCGTCCGCGCCAAGTGGGACCAGCGCGGCTGGCAGGAGAAGCGGCTGTGGGTCCTGGGCGGCGACGGGGCCATGTACGACATCGGCTTCCAGTCGCTCTCGCGGATGCTCGCCTCGGGGATGGACATCAAGGTCCTGGTCCTGGACACGCAGGTGTACTCGAACACGGGCGGCCAGGTGTCCACCGCCTCCTTCCTCGCGCAGGACGCCAAGATGGCCGCGGTCGGCCCCGCGACACCCGGCAAGACCGAGCGCCGGAAGGAGCTCGGGCTCCTCTGCCTCATGCACCCCGAGGTCTTCGTGGCGCAGACGACGGCCGCCCACATCAACCACTTCTACCGCGCCATCATGGATGCCAACAGCTTCCCCGGTCCCGCGGTCGTCATCGCCTACACCACGTGCCAGCCCGAGCATGGCGTGGGCGACGATCGGGCCGCGGCGCAGGCTCGGCTCGCCGTCGACTCGCGCGCCTTCCCGCTCTTCGTCCACGACCCCCGGAAAGGCGAGCGGATCGCCGAACGGCTGTCGCTCCAGGGCAACCCCGACCCGAAGGAGGATTGGCACCGCCGTCCGCAGACCGGCGAAGTGGTGGACTTCGTCACCTTCGCCCGCACCGAGGGCCGCTTCGCGCGGCAGTTCGATGCCGAGGGGCGTCCCTCCCCGGCGCTCCTCGCTTCCCAAGCCGACCGCTTGGCCAACTGGCGCCGGCTCCAGGAGCTGTCCGGACTCCGCTGAAAAACCCGAGAAAGGTGAGGAGGAACGGTCCCATGTCAATGTCGAGCGACTTCGACGATCCCGGATGCTGCCCGTTCCTGATGCCCGTCATCGCGGATCGGCTCTGGATGCGCCCGATCGGAGTGTACTGCCGGCGGCCGGGGCGGCGGGTGCGGATCCCAGCCGCGTCGACCCTGACGCGTTGCTGCACCGCGCAGTATCGCCTGTGTGAAGGCTACTCGGAAATGTGGGCCGACAGCCTGACCGAACAGAGCACGCACAGGTTCCTCGGCCGCTGACCGCCCCGATGAGCGCCGGCGGGCGGCCCGGGGGGCTGATCTTCGACGAGGCACCGCTCCGGGTCTACTGGGAGCTGACCCGGGCGTGTGATCTCGCCTGTCGACACTGCCGCGCCGAGGCGGTCCCGAGCCGCGACCCCCGCGAGCTGAGCTCGGCCGAAGGACGGCGGCTACTCGATGCGCTGCGAGAGACCCCGATGCCTCCCCGCGTGGTGCTGACGGGAGGCGATCCCTTGAAGCGGCCCGACTTCTGGACGCTCCTCGATCACGGCGTGGGGCTCGGCCTGGGCGTCTCGGTCGCGCCCAGCGGCACACCGGCCCTCACCCCCGAGGTCGTCCGCCAGCTCCGGCGCGCGGGGGTCGAGGCCATGTCGCTCAGCCTGGACGGCTCCGACGCCGTCCGGCACGACGGGCTCCGGGGCGTGTCGGGCTGCTTCACCCGGACGATGACGGCCGCCCGAGCGGCCGCCGAGGAAGGCATCCCGCTCCAGGTGAACACGCTCGCGACGGCCGAGACTCTCCCCGATCTCCCGGCCATCGCGGACCTGGTCGACGGGACGGGGGCCGCACGGTGGAGCCTCTTCTTCCTCGTCCAGATCGGCCGCGGCCGCACGCTCGGCCAGCTGTCGCCCGGCGCGTGCGAGGCCCTCCTCGCTTGGCTCTGGCGGCGGTCGCGGCAGACCTCGCTCGTCGTCACGACGACCGAGGCTCCCCACTACCGCCGCGTGGCCCTCCAGCAAGCCCGAGCGGAAGGACCGGGCCGGCCCGAACCCCGCGTCCGGCCGACCCGACGGTCCGGCTTCGGCCTGCGCGACGGCAACGGGATCATGTTCGTCTCGCACACCGGGGAGGTCCAGCCGTCGGGCTTCCTCCCGCTCACCGAGGGGAACGTGCGCACATCGAGCCCCCTCGATGTCTATCAGCAGAGCCCTCTCTTCCGGAGGCTCCGCGAGCCCGGACGTTTCGGCGGCCGCTGCGGACGCTGTGAGTACCGCCAGATCTGCGGAGGCTCCCGGGCTCGCGCCCACGCGGCCAGCGGCGATCCATTCGGGGAGGACCCGCTCTGCGCCTACGAACCCGGCGTTCCGGACAAGCCACTGCGGGAGGTGCCAGCATGCGCCTAGCGCGTTCCGATCTCCAGGAGGCCACGATGGACCTCGACCGTCTCCTCACCGACACGGCGGACGGCGTTTGCGCCATCGGCGTCGACGGGCGGATCGTGTTCTGGAACCGGTCGGCCGAGCGCCTCCTCGGCTACCCGGCCCGCGAGGTCGTCGGGAAGCCCTGCTGCGATGTCTTCGTCGGCCGCGACCCGGCCGGCAACCGTCTTTGCTACCAGGGCTGCCACGTGCAGACGCTGGTGACGCGGGGAGAGGCGGTCGAGCACTTCGAGATGGCCACGCGCACGAAGGCGGGGCGGCCGGTGTGGCTCGACATCAGCATCCTCGCCGTCCCCGGCGCGCGGCGCGACGCGACGACGACCGTCCACCTCTTCCGCGACGTCACGACCGCCCACGAGGTGGAGACACTCGTACGAGAGCGCCTCGCCCAGATGCGGCCCCCGCCCGAGGACGGCCAGCCGCCCTCGGATCTCACCCGCCGCGAGCTCACGATCCTGCGGTTGATCGCCGGCGGTGCCAGCACGCGGGCCATGGCGGAGAAGCTCCACGTGAGCCCGGCCACCATCCGGAACCACGTCCAGCACATCCTGGGGAAGCTCGGCGTCCACAGCCGCCTCGAGGCGGCCGCCTACGCAACCCGCCGCGGGCTCGTCTGACACGCCGCGCGGGCCGCGAGGGTTGACCGCCCGGGCGTTTCCTCAAGGCAAGCCGAATGGCTGGGGCATCGACGCCTCAGCCGGGGAGCGCCTGCCACAGTTTCCTCGTGGCGGAGGGGGCGAACGCCCTGACGCCTGCCTCTGCACGCGACTTCTCGCGGATCACCGCGGTCACCGCGCTGGCCTGCGAGTTGCTAGATTCCATCCATCGGTGGCAGGACACCCATAAGCATGCCCATTCGAGCCCTGGCGCTCAAACGCACGAGAGGTGGCCCCATGAAAACGATCC
>JBGQGN010000122.1:0-8931 GCA_041497395.1 Methylomirabilia bacterium | reverse complement strand
CGGTAGTCTTCGCGACGGCGACGGCCGCCTTGGCGATGAGCCTGGCCCTCCTGCTCGCCGCGATGGCGGATCGCGTCATCAAGGGTGCGCGGGGGTACCGGACGCTTCTCATCTGCCCCTACGCGGTGGCCCCGGCCATTGCCGGCGTGCTGTGGCTCTTCATGTTCAGCCCGGTGGTGGGTATCGTTGCCTACTTGCTCCGGGGGTTCGGCTATACCTGGAACCACCAGCTCAACGGCGGCCAGGCGCTGCTCCTGGTCGTCATCGCGGCCGCCTGGAAACAGATCAGCTACAACTTCCTCTTCTTCCTCGCCGGCCTCCAGGCGATCCCGCGCGCCGTGGTGGAGGCGGCGGCGGTGGACGGGGCGGGTCCCGTGACGCGGTTCTGGCGGATCGTGTTTCCGCTCCTGTCGCCGACGACCTTCTTCCTGGTCGTCGTGAATATCGTCTACGCGTTCTTCGACACCTTCGGGATCATCCACGCCGTCACCTCGGGGGGGCCGGCCAAGGCGACTGAGACCCTCGTGTACAAGGTCTTCAACGACGGCTTCATCGGCCTCGACCTCGGCGGCTCGGCGGCGCAGTCGGTCGTTCTCATGGCGATCGTTATCGGCCTGACGGTGGTGCAGTTCCGCTACCTCGAGCGCCGGGTTCAGTACTAGCGCCGTGGTCGAGCGCCGGCCGGCCTGGACCTTCATCACGCACGCCGTGCTGCTCCTCGGCCTCTTCGTGGTCGTCTTCCCGGTCTACGTAACGCTCGTGGCTTCGACCCACACGTCGGATGACCTCGTGGGCAAGGTGCCGCTCTGGTTCGGCGACCGCTTCGTCGAGAACTACCGGACCGTCCTCAGCACGGGCATGCGGTCGGCTGGGCCCACGTCGGTCGGCGTGATGCTGTGGAACAGCTTCGTCATGGCCCTGACGGTCGCGGTCGGCAAGATCGTGATTTCGATCCTCTCAGCCTACGCGATCGTGTACTTCCGCTTCCCGTTCCGCATGGTGTGCTTCTGGACCATTTTCCTGACGCTCATGCTGCCCATTGAGGTTCGGATCATGCCGACCTTCAAGGTGGTCGCCGACCTCGGGCTGCTCAACACGTATGCCGGCCTGACCGTTCCGCTCATCGCCTCGGCCACGGCGACGTTCCTCTTCCGGCAGTTCTTCCTGACCGTGCCGGACGAGTTGACTGAGGCCGCGCGAATCGACGGGGCGGGCCCGCTCCGCTTCTTCGCGTCGATTCTGGTGCCGCTGTCACGGACGAACATCGCCGCGCTCTTCGTGATCCTGTTCATCTTCGGCTGGAACCAGTATCTCTGGCCGCTCCTCATGACGACGCAGGAAGGCATGTACACGATCGTCATGGGGATCAAGCGGATGACGGCGGCGGCCGAAGCCGCGGCGAACTGGAATCTGGTCATGGCTACGGCCGTTCTCGCCATGGTCCCGCCGGTCGCGATCGTGGTCCTGGGGCAGCGCTGGTTCATCAAGGGCCTGATCGAGACCGAGAAATGAGACGCGCGCGCGTCGGCGGTCTGGGCGGCGTCGTCCTGGTGACGGTCGCGCTGGCGGCAGGCTGCGCGGCGGACATGCCGAAGCACGCCGCGGAGCAGGAGGTCGTCACGCAGCCGGAATGGCGGGTGGGCGACCGCTGGGTCTTCAAGCGCACGGTCCTCACCGGCGCGACCGCGGTGGTCACGCACCAGGTTGTGTCCGCGACGATGGAGGGCTACACGGTCCGGATCCTGGGGCTCGGCACCGAGATGACCCGACAGTGGACCCCCGAGATCCACCTCGCCCAGGAGGCGCTCGGAGATGGGACGACGGTTCGCTACGAGCCACCGGCCTCGTACTTCACCTGGCCGCTCAAACCCGCCGCGACCTGGAGCCAGGAGTTCCAGTACACGGACGGGCGGAACGACGGCCGGTACGCTAACACCTGGAAGGTCAGCGAAGGGATCGAGGCGATCGACACCGTCGCGGGCCGCTTCTACGTGCTCCGCGTCGAGCGGTGGAGCGGGACGCAGCGGCTCGAGACCTACTGGTACAGCCCCCGGATCCGGTACTGGGTCCGTCTGGAGGACTCTCTCCGTGGTTACGTGGAGGAGCTGGTGGAGTACCGATCGTGGTCGGGCTCGTGATCGACGTGGCCACCGGCTGCGGGCCGGCGCGGCCGCGCTCCTCGCCGGGCTCTCGCTGATAAGCCTCACGCCCCCGGCGGCGACCGGCGCCGGCCGGCCAGCGATCGCCGCCCACCGGGGCGGGGCGCGCCTCTGGCCGGAGAACACTCTCACGGCGTTCCGCGGGGCGCTCGGGCTCGGGGTCGACCTCGTCGAGCTGGACGTCCACCAGACGCGCGACGGCGAGGTCGTCGTGGTCCACGATCCCACCCTCGAGCGGACGACGACGGGCCGCGGGGCCGTGCGCGATCTCACCTGGGCGGAGCTCTCGCCCGTCCTCATCCGGGGGACGGCCGACGAGCGGCTGCCGCGGCTCGCCGAGGTCCTCGCGCTGCTCCAGCCGACGCCGGTCGGGCTCCTCCTCGAGATCAAGACGGGGCCGGGGGGAGCGCGCTATCCCGGCATCGAGGAGCGGGTGCTGGCCCTCGTCCAGGCCGCCAAGCTCGCCGACCGGACCACGGTGATGGCGTTCGACTGGACGATCCTGGAGCGACTCCGCGCCCTGTCCACGTCCGTCCGCTTGACAGGGCTCCTATCCCATCGCGGGGCCGAACGCGTGGGCGGCGTCGGGGCGGTTGCCCCCCGGCTCCGCGCCCTGGGCGCGAACGACCTCGGGATCGAGCGCCCGCTGCTCACGCCGGAGTCGGTCCGCGCGGCGCACGACGCCGGGCTCTCGATCGGGGTGTGGACGGTGAACGAGCCGGAGGAGCTCCGCCAGGTGCTCGCGGCGGGCGTGGACTACGTGACGACGGACCAGCCGGACCTCGCGCTCCGGCTGCGCGGCGCGCGGCCCTGACGGCGCCCGCGCCGCCGTGAGGGCGATCCTCGCGCTCGACCAGGGGACGACGGGGTCGACCGCCCTGGTCGTAGGCGACGACGGGGCGGTCCTCGGGCGGGGCTACAAGGAGCTGCCCCAGTACTACCCCCAGCCCGGCTGGGTGGAGCACGATCCGGCCGAGATCTGGGCGACCCAGCTCGACGCCGCCCGGGCCGCGCTCATCGCGGCGCGAGTCGCTCCTCGCGACCTGGCCGCGATTGGGATCACCAACCAGCGCGAGACCACGCTCCTCTGGGACCGGCGGACCGGCGTCCCGGTCCACCGGGCGATCGTCTGGCAGTGCCGCCGCTCGGCGCCGCTCTGCGAGCGCCTGCGAGCGGACGGCCTCGAGCCGCTGGTGCGCGCCCGGACCGGGCTCGTTCTGGACGCCTACTTCTCGGGGACCAAGATCGCGTGGCTCCTCGATGCCCGGCCCGAGCTCCGCGAGCGGGCGGCCCGCGGCGAGCTTGCGTTCGGCACGGTGGACAGCTGGCTCCTCTGGCAGCTCACGGGTGGGCGCGTCCACGCGACCGATCCCTCGAACGCCTCGCGGACCCTCTGCTTCGACATCCGACGTCTCGACTGGGACGCGGAATTGACCGGCCACCTCCGCATCCCGCCGGAAGTCTTCCCCGCGGTCCGCCCGTCGGCGGGGGTCTTCGGGGAGACGGTCGCCCACGACGGTCTCCCGGCCGGTATTCCGGTGGCGGGGATCGCCGGGGACCAGCAGGCCGCCCTCTTCGGTCAGGGGGCCCTGGCCCCGGGGGGGGCGAAGAACACGTACGGGACGGGATGCTTCCTTCTCCTCAACACCGGCCCGACGCCGGTCGCGTCGGAGGCCGGCCTCCTCACGACGGTTGCCTGGTCGCTCCCGTCTCCGGGCGGCGGTCCGCCCGCCGTCGCGTACGCGCTCGAGGGCGCGGTCTTCGTCGCCGGCGCCGCCGTCCAGTGGCTCCGGGATGGACTCGGTCTGATCAAGACCGCCGCCGAGACCGAGCCCCTGGCGCGCTCGGTGCCGGACACAGGGGGCGTCTACCTCGTGCCCGCGTTCGTGGGGCTCGGCGCCCCCTACTGGGACATGTACGCGCGAGGCGCCCTGGTGGGGCTGACCCGCGGAACGACCCGCGCCCACGTCGCGCGGGCGACGCTCGAGGCGATCGCGTATCAGACGCGCGACGTGCTCGAGGTCATGGCCGCGGAGGCCGGCGGCCTGCCCCCGGAGCTCCGGGTCGATGGAGGCGCGACCGAGAACGACTTCCTCTGCCAGTTCCAGGCGGACATCCTCGGCCTCCCCATCCTGCGGCCGCGGGTGCGCGAGACGACCGGGCTCGGGGCCGCCTACCTCGCCGGGCTCGGCGCGGGGGTCTGGCGCAGCCCGGAGGCGCTCCGCGACCTCTGGCGGCTCGATCGCGCCTTCGAGCCTGCCATGCCCCCCGCGCGGCGCGACGCGCTCTACGCGGGCTGGCGGCGGGCCGTGGACCGCGCGCGGGGCTGGGCTCGCGAGGGCCCGTGACCCCTCGGGCTGCCGGCCGGCCCGACGATCGCGGGGATTCCGTCCGGACGTCCGGAGTGCTACCGTCTGAAAACGTTCGACCGATCCATAGGAGGTCAGCCGTGCCCTATACCGCCGTCCTGCTGGTGCTTCTGGCGCTCCTCGTCCCCGCCCCCGCACGCGGCCAGGGGCCGCCGATCGAGGACGAGCTCGTCCTCCAGACGCCGGTCTCGAAGTTCGTCGTGGACGCCGCACTCAAGGCCTTCGCGGACTTCGCGAAGGAGAAGTGGGGCGTGACGGTCAGGACGAACGCCCAGTTCGCGGGGACCCCGGTCTCCTACGGCCGGATCGTCGAGTGGAAGGGGAAGCCCGAGGCCGACATCTTCTGGGGGGGGGGAGTCGGCCCTCTTCGACAAGCTGGCGGAGCAGAAGCTCCTGGTCAAGCATGAGCTGTCGCGGGAGATCGTCGATACGATCCCGGCGGGGCTCGGCAAGCCCAAACCGATCCCGCTCAAGGACGTGGACGGATACTGGGTCGGGACGGCGCTCGAGCCCTACGGGCTCGTCTACCACCCGCGGCTCATCCGGCGGCTCGGCGTGCCGGAGCCGAAGGATTGGGAGGATCTCCTCCATCCGAAGCTCAAGGGCAACGTCGCCCAGTGCGCGCCCACCCGCTCCTCCTCGAGCCACGCGACGTACGAGATCATCCTCCAGAGCCGGGGCGATCAGCCCGGCTGGCAGTGGCTCAAGCGCCTCGCCGCCAACTCCGGAATCTTCACGGCCCGAAGCCGCGACGTGCCGTCGGTCGTGGCCAAGGGTGAGTTCGCGGCCGGCTTCGCGGTGCCCTCGTACATGGCGTTCGAGGAGGTGCTGGCGGGCTTCGACATCAAGTTCGTCGCGCCGAAGAACGCCTTCGTGACGCCCGAGCCGATGGCGGTCCTCGCCGGGGCGAAGCACCCGCGCGCGGCCCGCGCGTTCATCGAGTTCCTGCTCACCGAGCGCGGCCAGCGCGTCTTCATGGAGCGGGGACTGTTCCCCATCACGCCCAAGTACAAGGTCCAGGGCCCGCCGGGCTCGGTCGCGGAGAAGGCCGTCGAGTTCACGGGCGGGGTGCGGTCCTACTTCGAGGCGGAGACGTCGAACGTCTACGACGATGACATCGCCCAGAAGCGCTACCAGGAGGTGAACGAGCGGTACCACAAGGAGATCGAGGCCGTCTGGGACCAGCTCAAGAAGTGACGGGCCGGTTCCGGAGCGGTGTACCGCCGTAGTCGTCGCGTGCCGTCGCAGATGACGAACAGGCCCGCGCTGGACCAGCGTCGCGGCCAGAGAAAGGAGCGGAAGGTCGTGCGCGGGTTGATTGGTCTGCTGTGCCTATGGCTCCTCGCCGGGACTGCCCTGTCTGTGTCCGCCCAGAGCCCGGTCGAGCGCGGGCGTTATCTGGTCGAGGTGCTGGGTGCCTGCGGCAACTGCCACACGCCCAAGGGCCCGGAGGGCGACCTGCCCGGGACGCACCTCGCCGGGGGCTTTCAGCTCGAGGAAGAGTTCGGGATCTGGATCACCCCGAACATCACGTCGGATCCCGAGACCGGGATCGGGCGGTGGACGGATGACGAGGTGATCCGGGCGATCCGCGAGGGCCGAGGTCGTGACGGGAAGACGCTCGGTCCCCCGATGCCGTTCTACCTCTATCGCCGGCTGGCCGACGGCGACGTCAAGGCGATCGTCGCGTACCTGCGCACGGTCACGCCCGTCCGCCAGGTGGTGCCACGGAGCCAGTACAAGATCCCGCTACCGCCGTCCTACGGACCGCCGGTGGGCTCGGTGCCCGACCCGTCGCGGCAGGATCCCATCAAGTACGGCGAGTACCTGGCGGGCTCGGTGGCGCATTGCATGGATTGCCACACGCCCTATCTCCCCGAAGGCCGGCCCGACACGACCCGGCTGGGCGCCGGTGGGCTCCCGATCGCCGGACCGTGGGGCGTGAGCTACACGGCGAACCTGACGCCCGACGCGGAAACCGGCCTCGGCGCCTGGAAGGACGGCGAGATCATCGCCGCCCTCTACGGCGCGCGCCGCAGCGGCGGCCGGGTGCTCCCCCCGATGCCGACCCAGCACTATTCGCAGGGGATCGCGGAGGGCGACCTCCGCGCGATCATCGCCTACCTCCGGTCGCTCCCGCCGGTCCGGAACAAGGTGCCCGCGCCCGAGCCACCGAAGAAGCCGTGAGCCCCGCCGGGCCCGGCCTCGCGCGTGGGAGGCCGGGCCCGGGAGGGGAGCGGATCCCCTGAAGATCGCGCTCGGCGGGCTGAGCAAGCGGTTCGGGAGCGTCCTGGCCGTCGATCGCGTCTCGCTCGACATCCTGGACGGCGAGCTGTTCACGCTCCTCGGCCCCTCCGGGTGCGGCAAGACCACGCTGCTCCGTCTCATCGCCGGCTTCCACCCACCCGATGCGGGCCGCATCCTGTTCGATGGGCGTGAGGTCACCCGCCTGCCACCGTACGCCCGCAACATCGGCATGGTCTTCCAGAACTACGCGCTGTGGCCGCACATGACGGTGTTCCAGAACATCGCGTACGGCCTCCGGCTCCGCCGCGTGCGCGGGACGGAGCTCGGCGCCCGCGTCGAGGAGGGGCTCCACAAGGTCAACCTCTCGGGCCTAGGCGCGCGGTACCCCGGTCAGCTCTCGGGCGGCCAGCAGCAGCGGGTTGCCCTGGCGCGGGCGCTCGTGCTGAGCCCGGACATCCTCCTCCTCGACGAGCCGCTCTCGAACCTCGACGCGAAGATCCGGGTCCAGGTGCGGAGCGAGATCCGCACCCTCCAGCAGGAGCTCGGGATCACGACGGTGTACGTGACGCACGACCAGGAGGAGGCGCTGTCCCTGTCCGACCGCGTGGCGGTGATGCGTGACGGGCGCGTCCTTCAGCTCGGCCCGCCGCGCGAGCTCTACGAGCGCCCGCGCACGCGCTTCGTCGCCGACTTCGTGGGGACGAACAACCTGGTGACCGGCACCGTGGTCGAGGTTTCGGGCCAGGCGCTCACGGTCGACACCGGGCTCGGGCGGCTCCGGGCTCAGCTCCCGGAGGGAGGCGAACGGCTCGGCGCCGGCCGCCCATCGGTGCTCGCGATCCGGCCGGAGAACGTGACGGTGGGGGCGCCCGGGGCGGGTCCGACCTCCGGCCACGAGAACCGCTGTGCCGGCCGGATCGCCCTGGCCGCCTATCTCGGGAGCACGCTCCGGTATGACGTGGAGACCGCGGCCGGGCTCACGCTGAAGGTGGACATCTCGGATGCGTGGCACCACGAGCCGCTCGCGCGCGGGACGCCCGTCACGCTCGCCTTTCCCCCGTCGGTCACGCTCGCCCTGCCGGACGACGAGCCGGTGAGAACGGGCGGCGCCCGGCCAGGTGCGGAGCCGGGGTAGGCCCATGGGCCCGAGTGGTCGCACCCTCGCGCTCCCGCGCGCCGCCAGCGCCCCCGCGTGGCGCGTGGCACCGGCCCTCGGCGTCGTCCTGCTCTGGGGGTTCCTCGGGGTCTTCCTCCTCTACCCGCTCGCCCGGATCTTCTACGACGCGGTCAGCGACGATGCCGGCCGGTTCACGCTCGGGCACTTCCACGCGTTCTTCACGGACGTGTTTTATCTGCGGTCTCTCGGGAACTCGCTCCTCCTCGGCGTCGGGGTCGTCGCCGCGTCCTCGGTCCTGGGGATCGGCGTCGCGTTCCTGCTCGTACGCTACGAGTTCTGGGGCCGGCGCGTGTTCTCCTACCTGACGCTGATCCCGATCATCTCGCCGCCACTCGTCGGGGTCCTGGGCTTCGTCTTCATCCTGGGCCGGGCGGGGACGGTCAACGTGCTCCTCATGGACTACCTCGACCTCGTCCAGCCCCTGAACTTCATGTACGGGCTCCACGGCGTCCTCCTCGTCGAGACGCTCCACCTCTTCCCGATGATCACGTTGAACGTGGTGGATGCCCTGGGGAAGGTCGACCCCGCCCTCGAGGAGGCGGCGGAGAGCGTGGGCGCGCGCGGCTGGCGGAAGCTCTGGACGGTGACGCTGCCGCTCACGACGCCGGGCTACGTGGCGGGCGCGCTCCTGGTCTTCATCTGGACGTTCGCGGACTTCGTGACCCCCCTCGTCGTCGGGGTCCACGACCTCCTGGCCTCCCAGGCCTATCTCAACATCGTGCAGTTCGTGGACCGGCGCCTCTTCCGGATGGGGATCGTCATCTCGGCCCTCCTGGTGCTCCTGGCGGTCGCCTTCCTGTTTCTGGCGCGACACTACGTGGCGATCAAGGACTACTCCTCGCTCGCGTACACGAAGGTGGAGCGCCGCCGGCTCCCGCCACTTCTTCAGGCGGTGGTCGTCGCGGCACTGTCGGGCGTCATGTTGCTGGCCTTCGTGCCCTACCTCGGGCTCGCGCTGGCCGCGTTCGGCCGCGGCTGG
>JBGQGN010000121.1:0-8945 GCA_041497395.1 Methylomirabilia bacterium | reverse complement strand
TGGCGGAGACGCTTTCGCGCGAGACGGGGGTACGCGTCCTCGCCGCCCGCGACCGCTGGCGGCTCGACCTCGACGCCGAGCTGGGCGCCTGACCTCACTCTGGCTCGTCGGCGGACGGCTCAAGCGCGTTGATTCGGACTACTTCGACGATGCGGGCGCTGTCTAACTGACGACGCCGACGCCCGCCAGGAGCGCCGCGAGGTCCTGGCCGCGGTCCACGCGGTAGACGATCCCCCGCATCCCCAGCGCCTCGGCTGCGCGGACGTTCGCGTCGTAGTCGTCCACGAAGACGCAGGACGACGGCGGAAGCCCGAGCCGTCCCGCCGCGCGCCGGTAGATCTCGAGATCCGGCTTGGCCATTCCCTCTTCGGCCGACGAGACCACCGTGTCGAAGAGGTCGTGAATCCTGAGCTCGCGCAGGCGGCCTCTGAGGCTCTCATCGGCGTTCGAGAGGATGGCCGTGCGGTACGCGGGCCGGAGCCGCCGAGCGAGGAGGACGTTAGCGCGGATCAGGTGCCGCGCCGCCACCCAGGCGTCGTGGAGCCTTGGCAGGGAGTGGCCGGCCCGCTCCTCGAGCAACCGGTGCGCTCCGGCGCGCCACGCGGGGAGGTCGCCTTGGCCCCGCTCGATCTCCCGCCACGTCGGCGTCCGGTACAGGGTCTCGAGGAGCGCGTGCCGGGGCAGGCCGTGGGCGTCCTCAAGGCCGGCGGAGACGTCCCACCGCATGTCGATCAGGACGCCACCGAAGTCGAAGATGACCCCGCGGACGCCCGGGACTTCCGTCAGGGAAGGTTTGGTCGACGCGTGCACGACGCGGTACGCTAGCTCGCGGCGTGGTCGGGGTCAAGCAGAGGCCCGCGCCACCACGGAGCCGCGCGACAGGAGCCATGCCGCCAAAGCCGCCGGGCCCGTCCAGCCGCGACCACCTCGCCGCCCTCCGCGCCAGGGTCAGGGAGCTCGAGCAGGAGGTCGCCCGGCGTCAGCGTGAGGCCGCCGCGATGGCCGAGGCGGCGCGCCTGGCGGGGGCGGGCCTCACCGTCGAGGCTCTCGTGGAGCGCGTGGTCGGGAGCATCGTCCAGCTCTTTGGTGCCTCCTCGGCGATCATCCGGCATCTCGAGCCGGACGGCACGCTCGTGGCCCTGGCCAGGGCCGGGGGCTCAGGGCCGCCCACCTTGGAGCGCTGGCGCGCCTACCCCGCGGGCGTCGGGGTGGTGGCGAGAGCGGTGGCGCTCCGCCGAGTCGTGTGGAGCCCTGACGTGCTGACCGATCCGGAGGTCAGGCTGACACCGGACCTGCGGGAGTTTTACGAGACCACGCCCGACCGCGCGGTCCTCGCCGTGCCGCTCAGGACCAGAGGCGACGTCATCGGGGTCCTCAGCAGCATCTATCCGGTGGGACGCGTCCTCCGGGAGGACGAGGTCCAGCTGGTCGAGACCTTCGCGGATCAGGTCGCGCTGGCCCTCGAGAACGCCCGGCTGCTTGCCGAGACGCGCGGTCGCCTGGCCGAGAGCGAGACGCTCCTGACCGTGGCCGGGGTGCTCTCCCAGCCGATCCCGAGCGTGGAGGCCATGCGACGCGTGGCGCGCGAAGCGGCGCGAGCGTTCGGCGCCGACATGGCGGGCATCTACTCGCTCGATGCCGCCCGCCGGACGTTCCGGCCGATCGCGGGGTACCACGTGCCGAAGCATCTCCTTCCCGCGTTCGTCGAGGCATCGATTCCCGTGGAGTTGCTCGATGAGGCCCTGACCGAGCGCCGGCCTATCTGGACGTCGGACTATCTGGCCGAGCGGCGCTACGACTTCCCGTTCATGAGGGCGATCGGGCCCGGCGCGGTCCTGTTCGCGCCGACCTTGGCGCGCGGCGACGTGGTCGGCGGCATCTTCCTCGTGTGGTGGGTCCGCGGCCGTACCTTCGGACCCTCCGAGGTCCGTCTCATCGAGGCCGTGGCGTCCCAGGTGGCCCTTGCGGCGGAGAACGCCGAGCTGGCCCGGCAGACGGCCGAGAAGCTGGACGAGATGGAGCGGCTGCTCAGCGTCAGCCGAGCCCTGTCCTCGACGATCGAGCTCGGGCCGCTCCTGCGGGCCCTCCTCCAGCAGGTCACCCGGACGGCCGGTGCCGACTCCGCGGGCGTGTGGCTTGCCGACCCGGCCACCGGAGAGCTCGAGCCGTTCGCCGGGTACCACGTCACGCCCGCCCTCGTCGAGCAGCTGCGCGGATTTCGCATCCATCCGGAGCGGAGCCCGCTCTACGCGGACGCGATCGCCCGCCGCGTCGCGGTGACGTCGAAGGACGCCCCGCGCGACGCGGGGCTCCCGCCCGGGCTGGTGGCCCTCGCGCCGCACCAGGCCCAGCTCTTCGCTCCCATCGTCGCGAACGAGCGCCTGGTCGGCGCGATCATCGTGGTCTGGTGGGAGCGCGAGCTGACGTGCGGCGACCGGGAGCTCGCGCTGGTGGACGCGATGGCGAGCCAGGCCGGGATCGCGCTCGAGCACGCCCGCCTGTTCGAGGACGACCGGCGGAAGCTCGCGGAGCTGTCCGCGCTGTACGAGCTCTCGCGGGCCGTGACGGGCCAGCTGGAGACCGCGCAGCTCGTCGAGGCGGTCCACCGTGAGGTGGCGCGGGTCCTGGACGTCCGCCACCTGGCCATCTTCTTCTACGATTCCGGCCGTCGGGAGCTGGAGGTGGCATTGCGGGAATGGGGCGGGACCCGGGAGGTGGCCCTCCCGCGGCGCCGCGCCCTCGGCGTCGGCCTCGCGACCGCCGTCGTGACCCGGCTGGCACCGCTGCGCACCGCCGACTACGCCCGGGCGTGCGAGCGCGAGGGCGTCGTTCCGGCGCCCGAGGCCCTGGCCCTGCCGCACTGGCTTGGCGTGCCGATCGTCGCCGGAGACGATGTGCTGGGAGTCTTGACCCTCGCGGACGCCGCGCGCCCGTTCACGGAGGCGGACGAGCGCCTGCTGAGCAACATCGCCAGCCTCACGGCCCTGGCGCTCCGGAGCGCGCGGCTCTACGAGGAGCGCTCGGCGACGTACCGGGAGCTCACCCTGGCCCAGGACCACCTGGTCCGGACCGAGAAGCTGCGGGCGCTCGGCGAGATGGCGGCCGGCGTGGCGCACGACTTCAACAACCTCCTGGCCGTCATCGTCGGCCGCACCGAGCTGCTCTTGCGCCGCGCGCAGGGACCGGAGCTCACCCGCGGTCTCGAGACGATCCACCAGGCGGCTCTCGACGGCGCCCAGACGGTCCGGCGGATCCAGGAGTTCACAAGAACGCGCCGGACGCGGCCGTTCCGCCGGGTGGACCTCCTGGACATCGTGCGTGAGGTCGTCGAGATGACCCGCCCACGCTGGAAGGACGAGGCGCAGAGTCGAGGCG
Organism: Methylomirabilia bacterium; assembly: GCA_041497395.1. Classification (GTDB taxonomy): domain Bacteria; phylum Methylomirabilota; class Methylomirabilia; order Rokubacteriales; family DASRDR01; genus DASRDR01. The sequence continues at coordinate 5,570 of JBGQGN010000121.1, read as the reverse complement.
TCTCCTACGAGGTGGAGGTCGAGGGCGGGTCCGTTCCGTGGGTCGCCGGGCGGCCCGAGGAGCTGCGCGAGGTGTTCACCAATCTCCTCACCAACGCGCTCGAGGCGATGCCCGAGGGAGGGCGTCTCGTCCTCGCACTTGGCACGGAGGAGAGCGGCGCCGTCGTGACGGTGCGCGACACCGGGATCGGCATGTCGCCCGAGACCGCGCGGCGGGTCTTCGAGCCCTTCTTCACGACGAAGGGTCCGCAGGGCAGCGGCCTCGGACTCGCCGTGGTCTGGGGCATCGTGACGCGGCACGGTGGGACGGTGGAGGTGGCCAGCCAGCCCGGGGACGGGAGCACGTTCACGGTGCGGTTGCCAGGAGCCCGGTCGGTGGCGGAGCCGCCGGCCGGCTCTGCTCCCGCCCGCCCGGCGCGGCCGGCGCGCGTCCTCGTGGTCGACGACGAGGCGGGCGTGCGCGCGGTGCTCCGGGAGCTCCTGGGTGGCGAGGGCTACACGGTCGTCGACGCGCCGGACGGCCCCTCGGGGCTCGCGCTGTGCGAGACGGAGCCGGTCGACGTCGTCCTGAGCGACGTGTCGATGCCGGGCATGTCTGGCTGGGAGGTGGCCGAAGCGTGCCATGCCCGGTTCCCGGACCTCCCCGTCGGGCTCATCACGGGCTGGGGCGATCACCTCGATCCGGCCCAGCTCGCACGCCACGGGGTGCGGTTCGTCGTCGCCAAGCCGTTCCAGGCCGCCGAGGTTCTGCATCGCGTGGGCGCCGCTCTCGCGGCCAGCGACGGGACCTGACGCGCCCGTCTGCCCGCCCGCGTGACGCGCGGCCGTTGCGGCCCCGAAGAGGCGCCGGTATGATGACTCCGCGCGGAGCCGTCCGCGCGTCGAGGAGGCGCCTATGTTCCAGGCCGTGATCGTCGAAGCCGTCCGCTCGCCCATCGGCCGGCGCAACGGGAAGCTTGCCGGCGTCCGCCCCGACGATCTCGCAGCCCACGTGCTCCGCGCGGTCGTCGACCGCGCGGGTCTCGATCCCGCCGTCGTCGAGGACGTGATCCTCGGTTGTGTCGACCAGGTCGGCGAGCAGGCGTTCAACATCGCCCGGAACGCGGCGCTCATCGCCGGCCTCCCTCTCGACGTGTGTGGCGTGACGCTCGATCGGATGTGCGGGTCCGGCCAACAGGCGGCGAACTTCGGGTTCGGCATGATCGCCGCCGGGCAGCACGACTGCCTGATCGTAGGGGGCGTCGAGAGCATGACGCGCGTGCCCATGGGGTCGAACGCGAATGGACCCGGCGAGGGGCCGATCAGCCCGCGGCTCGCCGAGCGGTACGAGATCGTGCCGCAGGGCGTCTCGGCGGAGCTTCTCGTGGAGAAGTGGGGACTCGCGCGAGCGGACCTCGACGAGTTCGCCGCGCAGAGCCACGAGAGAGCGGGGCGGGCCATCGCGGAGGGGCGGTTCCGTCGCGAGATCGCGCCGGTGTTGCTGCCGGATGGGTCGACGGTGGCGGTCGACGAGGGCGTCCGTGTCCCCGTGGATCGGGCCCGGATCGCCGCGCTGGCGCCCTCGTTCAAGCCCGACGGGGCGGTGACGGCGGCGAACTCGAGTCAGATCTCCGACGGCGCGGCGGCGCTGCTCGTCATGTCGGACGAGAAGGCCCGGGCGCTCGGGCTCCGTCCCCGGGCCCGGTTCGTGGCGACGGCGCTCGCGGGGGTCGACCCGACGATCATGCTGACCGGCCCGATCCCGGCCACCCAGCGCGTCCTCGCCAAGGCCGGCCTCGGCCTCGGTGACGTCGACCGCTTCGAGGTGAACGAGGCCTTCGCGTCGGTCGTGCTCGCGTGGGAGCGGGAGCTGCACCCGGACATGAGCCGGGTGAACGTCAACGGAGGAGCCATCGCGCTCGGCCACCCGCTGGGCTGCTCTGGCGCGCGGCTGCTCGTCACGCTCCTCCACGAGCTCGAGCGATCCGGCGGGCGGCTCGGGCTGGCGACGATGTGCATCGGATTCGGGCAGGGAATTGCGACGCTCATCGAGCGTCTCTGAGGAGCGGCGATGCCGGGATTCTACTGTGCGAAGTGCCTCAAGACGGCTCCCGTGCAGAAGGTGTGCTGCGGGCGGCCGATGAAGCGCGGCTAGCGCCGTCCCGGTTGCTCCTCACCCCGTCCACGGCTTGAGGCTCTCCCCCGGATGACGCCCACCGCGCCGGAGGCGCCGCTCGTCGTCGTCTGCGGCCTCGACCACGTGAACCTGGCGGAGGAGCAGGACGTCCTCGGGAAAGCGGGCGTGCGGCTCCGGACGGTGATCGCGCGCACCGAGGCCGAGTACCTCGAGCGGTGCGGCGAGGCCGACGGCCTGCTCATCCAGTACGGAGCCATCACGCGCCGCGTGCTGGAGGGACTCCCGCGCGTCCGGGTGCTGGTCCGGTACGGTGTCGGCGTGGACGGCATCGATCTGGCGGCGGCGACCGACCACGGAGTGCCGGTCGTGAACGTGCCGGACTACGGGACGGACGAGGTCGCGAACCACGCGGTGGCGCTGCTCCTGGCCCTGGCCCGCAAGATCGCCCGGCTCGACCGCCAGACACGGAGCGGCGGGTGGGACGTGTTTCGCGTCGGTCCGGTGACGCGTCTCGCGGGCCAGACCGTGGGCATCGTGGGGTGCGGCCGCATCGGGTCGGCCGTCGCGCGGAAGCTCGGCGGCTTCGACGTGCGGCTGCTCGGTTGCGACCCGCACATCGAGACCTTCCCGCCGGGCGTGCAGCCGGTGGCCTTCGAGCGGCTCCTCGCCGAGTCGGACTACGTCACCATCCACTGCCCCCTGACGAACGAGACCCGACACGCCTTCGACGCCGAGTCCCTGGCGTGGATGCGACCGACCGCCATGCTGATCAATACGGCGCGTGGCGGGATGGTCGACACCGCCGCGCTCGTCGAGGCCCTCCAGCAAGGGCTGCTGGCGGGCGCGGGGCTCGACGTGCTCGAGCGGGAGCCGCTCGACCCGGCCAGCCCGCTGCTCCGGATGGAGCAGGTGATCGTGACGCCCCACGCCGCCTGGTACTCGGAGGAAGGGCGGTCGGACCTCAAGCGGCGCGCGGCCGAGGAGGCCGTCCGGGTGCTGCGCGGCGAGCGACCACGCCACTGCGTCAACCCCGAGGTGCTGGGGCGCATGCGCCGGCCGCCGGCCGCCGGCGGCTGAGAGCCGGGCAGCCCGTTGCCTCGTCACCGGCCGCCGATCGCCCGTCCGATCAGGACCGTCCGGCGGAGCGCCCTCGCTCCCGACCACGAGGACTGACCGCGTGTCCGGGCCGCTCTTCGACGTGGTCGCCCCCGGCGAGGTCATGCTGCGCCTGGCCTCGCGGCCGCCCACGCGGCTCGAGCAGGCGACGGAGCTCGACGTCTCCTACGGCGGGACCGAGGCGAACGTCCTGTGCGCGCTGGCGCGCCTCGGGCACCCCACGGCGTGGATCTCGGCGCTGCCCGCGAACGTCTGGGGCGAGCGCCTGGCCCGGGAGCTCCGGGGCCACGGCGTCGACGTCGGGCACGTCGCCTGGCGCGAGGGCGGGCGGATCGGCACGTACTTCATCGAGTACGGCGTGGCGCCGCGCCCCATCCGGGTGGTCTACGATCGGAAGGACTCCGCGTTCGCGTCGCTGGACGAGACGGAAGTGAACTGGGCCGCGGTCTCACGTACCCGGGTCGTCCATGTCACGGGCATCACGGCGGCACTCGGTCCCCGGCCGCGCCGGGTCTTCGAGCGCGCGGTCGAGTCGGCCCAGGCGAGCGGGGCCCTCCTGTCGCTCGACATCAACCACCGCACGGCTCTCTGGACCTACGAGGCGGCGCGGGCGTATCTCGAGCCACTGCTCTCGCGGGTCGGGCTCCTGTTCGTCGGGATCGAAGACGCGCGGCGCGTCTTCGGGCTCGCGGGTGAGCCCGAGGCCGTCGCGTCGGGGCTTCGCGGGCTGGCGCCCCTCGCGATGATCGCGTTGACGCTCGGCGACCAGGGCTCGCTGGTCCTGACGGACCGGGCACACCGCCCGACGCGCCTCTACAGCCTGGACGTCGTGGCCGATCGGGTCGGCGCCGGTGACGCGTTCGCGGCGGGATTCCTGCACGGGTGGCTGACGACGCGGGACGTGCAGCGGGCGCAGGACCTCGGCACGGCGCTCGCCGCGTTGAAGTGCACGATGTGGGGTGACATCGCGGTCATCCGGCCCGGCGAGCTCGAGGAGCTGCTCGCCCAGCCGGACCCGCGCATCCGGCGGTGAGGCCCGCCTCTTGGCGGGCGAAGAAGGGAGGACTCTGGTGACGACGAATCGGCATCTCTACCTCGACGGCAAGCTGGTCCCCTACGCGGACGCCCGGATCCACGTCCAGTCGACCGCAGTGAAGTACGGGGGGTCGGTCTTCGAGGGGCTCCGGGCCTACTGGAACCCGGCCCACGAGGAGCTCTACGTCTTCCGGCTGAAGGAGCACGTCGACCGCCTCTTCGGATCGATGCGCCTCATGCGGATGCAGCACTCGCTGACGCGCGAGGAGATCGAGCGGTCGATCCTGGACGTCCTCCGGAAGAATCAGCCGCGCGAGGACGTGCACATCCGGCAGACCGCCTACCTCGCGGGGGACGGCGACATGGACGACACCGGCCCCGTTGGGCTCGCGGTCGACGCGCGGCCGCGGAAGGCGACGCAGAAGCCCGGCATCGCCGTCGGCGTGTCGTCGTGGACGCGGATCTCGGATGGGGCGATGCCGCCCCGCATCAAGTGTTCCGCGAACTACCAGAACGGACGCCTCGCCACGCTGGAGGCGAAGGCGAACGGCTACGACGGTGCGCTCCTCCTGAACACCCGCGGGAAGCTCGCCGAAGCGCCAGGGGCTTGCTGCTTCCTCATGCGCGGCGGTGTGCCGATCACACCGCCCGTGACCGCCGACATCCTGGAGTCGGTGACGCGGACCACGCTCCTCGAGCTGTTCCGGACCGAGCTCGGTCAGCCCGCGCTCGAGCGAGACGTCGATCGCACCGAGCTCTATCTCGCGGACGAGGTCTTCCTCTGCGGGAGCGGCTGGGAGATCACGCCCGTGGTCTCCATCGACCGGCTGCCACTCGGGGACGGGGTTCAGCCGGGCCCGATGACGCGGGCGATCCAGGCCTGCTACTTCGCGGTGGTCCGGGGCGAGAAGCCGGCCTACCGCCACTGGCTCACGCCGGTCTACGGCCGCTGAGCCAGGATACCGACCGCACCGCGGCCGGCCGCAGGCGGTGAATCGCGCCGCCCGGCGGGCCGCTCGCTTGTCCGGGCCCCGCGGCGGGGCTAAGATCGGGCGTGTCCCGCTCTGACTCGCCTCGCCCCTCCGCCGCCGTCCCGGAGCGGCCGGATCCCGCGGCGCCGCGGATCCTCGAGGGGCTGAACCGGGCCCAGGCGGAGGCGGTCACGCACGACCAGGGGCCGCTCCTGATCGTCGCGGGGGCCGGGACGGGCAAGACCACCGTCCTCACGCGCCGCATCGCCCATCTCATCGCCACGCGGCGAGCGCGGCCGGAGGAAATCCTCGCGCTGACGTTCACCGACAAGG
>JBGQGN010000120.1:0-8951 GCA_041497395.1 Methylomirabilia bacterium | reverse complement strand
TCCTGCACGGCCTCGCCGTCCCTCCCGCATGAGCCCGGCGCTGATCGATCCCGTCGAGACCCGAGCGCTCGGGCGCACCGCAGTACGAGTGACTCGCCTCGGGTTCGGGGGCGCGCCGCTCGGCAACCTCTTCCGCCCGATCCCCGAAGTGGAGGCCGTGGACACCGTGCGCGCCGCCTGGGCCGCCGGCGTGCGCTACTTCGATACCGCGCCCCTGTACGGCCACGGGCTCAGCGAGCGGCGCGTCGGAGCGGCGCTCCACGGTCAGCCCCGCGATGCGTTCGTCCTCTCGACCAAGGTCGGGCGGCGCCTCGTGCCTCGGCCCGCCGATCCCACCGCGGAGAGCGCCTACGTCCACACGCCGGCCCTGATGCCGGTGTTCGACTACACGGCCGACTCGGCGCGAGACTCCCTCGCCGCAAGCCTCGAACGACTGGGAGTCGGCCGTGTGGACGTCGCGCTGATCCACGACATCGGTCCGGTCACGCATGGCGCCGAAGACGCCGCCCGGTATCGCCAGGCCATGGATGGAGCGTATCGCGTGCTGCACGACCTCCGCGCCGCCGGTGTCATCCGGGCGATCGGTGTCGGCGCCAACGAGTGGCAGATCCTCGAGCGTTGCGTGCAGGACGGCGACTTCGATTGCTTCCTGCTCGCCGGGCGGTACTCCCTCCTCGAGCAGACCGCGCTCGATAGCTTCCTGCCGCTATGCACCCGGCGCGGGATCAGCGTGATCGTGGGCGGGCCCTTCAACTCCGGGATCCTGGCCAGCGGCGCGGTCCCGGGGGCGACCTACAACTACCAGCCCGCCCCGCCCCCGATCCTCGAGCGCGTCCGGGCGCTCGAGCGCGTCGTGACCGCCCACGGCGTGCCCCTCGCGACCGCGGCGCTCCAGTTCCCCTTCCACCACCCCGCGGTGGCCACGGTCATCCCCGGCGCCCGGGCTGCCGCCGAGGTCGAGCAGAACCTCGGGCTCCTCCGCTCCGTGATCCCGCCGGCGGTCTGGCGCGATCTGAAGACCGAAGGCCTCGTCCGGCCCGACGCTCCTACTCCTGGATGACGGTGAGCGGGGCGCGGCGCGTCGACGCCCACCAGCACTTCTGGCGTCTCGCGCGGGCCGACTACGGGTGGCTCACCCCGGCCCTGGCCCCCATCTACCGGGACTTCGCGCCCGCCGATCTCACCCCGCTGCTCGCCCGCACCGGGATCGACGCCACCGTGCTCGTCCAGGCGGCGCCGACACTGGCCGAGACGCGCTTCCTGCTCGAGCTCGCCGCGACAACGCCCATCGTGGCGGGCGTTGTCGGCTGGGCACCGCTCGACGCGCCCGATGCGCCCGACGTGGTCGCCGATCTCGCCCGGGACCCGTACCTGAAGGGCCTCCGCCCGATGCTCCACGACATCCCGGACGTCGACTGGATGCTCGGCCCTGCGCTCGCGCCGGGCCTCCGCGCGATCGCGGCCTCGGACCTCACCTTCGACGCGCTTGTCCGGCCGCCGCACCTGCCGAATCTCCGCCGGCTGCTGGAGCGACACCCGGATCTCCGCGTGGTGATCGACCACGGGGCCAAGCCGGAGATCGAGCGGGGCGGGCGTGAGCCCTGGGCCACCCACATGGCCGGACTCGCGCGGGACACCCGTGCGTGGGTCAAGCTCTCGGGACTGGTGACGGAGGATGGGCCGGGGTGGTCGGTCGACCGCTTGCGGCCCTACGTCGATCACCTGCTCGATTGCTTCGGCCCGGAGCGCCTGATCTTCGGGAGCGACTGGCCCGTCGTCACTCTGCGGGCCAGCTATGCCGCGTGGGTTGCTGCGGCCGAGGCGCTCCTCGCCGGCCTCGAGCGGGACGCGCGAGACCGCGTGCTGGGACTCAACGCGACGGCGTGCTACCGCCTCTGAGCGGCGAGGTCGCGCAGCACGACCCGGCCGCTCCCCCATCTTGCGGGGGAAGTCGCCGAGCCCCATCTGTGGATGCGCTGTTCGGTCGTCGGCGACGCGCGTCACGAACGGTCGACGCGCTTCGAGGATCCGCACGCGGGGAGACCGATGGCGGCGGCCGGTGTGTAGCTGCGTGAGCGTAGGTGATACTGTCCGCAGGCTTCCGTCGCGAGGTTTTGTTGCGCCCGCCCGGCGACGGGTGAGACCATCGCCGACAGCCCGGCGGCATGATGATGGGACGCGAGGTCACGAAGCCACGATCGTCCTCTCGCATCGCCGTCGTCTCGGTGCCGTTGGTTACCGTCGCCGCTTCGCTGCGGGTGAGGGGGATCCCAATCGGCCAGGTGGCGGTCGTGGGGTACTGTTTGAGATCAGATGCTTGTACCCCTAGCTCCAGCGAGCTCGGTTCGCTCTCCTGGTGATTCCCCGCTTCTGCTCCGCCGAGAGAGTCTGCGCGCCCTTCTTGCGCCCGGTGACGGCTCCACGTCGGCCTTGCTCACCCGTGCGGCGGTCTTCGGACTTCTCGGCCGAGGAGGAGAGGAGGTTCGGGCGGGAGGGTTGCCGCTTCTTGGGAGTGCTCGATTTCTTCACCATGGGCGGAGTATGCCACGAGCGACGCCTCGGCGTCAGCCGCGGTCAGACGCACGACCTGCCACCCGATTGAGCGGCGACGGAGGACCCGATGGCACTGTGGAAAACGATGGATCCGAAGCATCCGAGCTTGGCCCGCTACGCGGAACAACGGGCCGCCAGTCTGCAGAACCGAGTGGCCGACGCGATCACCGCGTTCGCTGGCTCGATGGGGTTCGTCTACCTCCACGTCATCTGGTTTGTGCTGTGGCTCAAGGTCGAGCCGTTCAAGGATGTATTCCCGTACGGGCTGCTCACGATGATCGTGTCCTTGGAAGCGATCTTCCTGAGCACGTTCGTGATGATCAGCCAGAACCGCGCCGACGTGAAGCGGCAGGTGCTGGCCGACCACCAGTGGGACATGATCCAGGCCGAGGAGCGGCAGAATCAGCGGCTGCTGGACCTTTCGACGCAACTCGTGGCGCTGACGACCCAGATCCACGCGCTCACGACTGAGGTGCATCAGGTGGTGAAGCGACCTACCGCGTGAGAGAGATAGAAGGGACGGGCGGCCGGAGGCGTCCCGCCGAGCAGGAACTCCTCGCCGCCCCCCGCGCTCGCTGCCCGTACAGACTCACCTGCGGTGGCGACCGTGCTACTCTCCCCATAGACCGGACCTTCCTGACATGAGGTGTGCACCGAGAAGGTCGACCCACCCGCGTGCCGGCAATTCGATCGATCATCAGGGGGAGGATACGTGTCGCCTGGTGGGGAGAAGGCCCTCGATGCCTTCACGCTGGGGCTGGCGAGCAGGCTTCCCGGCGACGCCGGCACCGTGTCGAAGCTGCTGGAGCTGCTCAGCTCCCTACCGAGCACTGCGAGCGCCTCGGTGTCGATACCATCGGCCGATCATGTCAGCGTTCTGTTGAACACGGCCTTCTGGGCGAGTCTCCAGCAGGAGGAAGGGCGACCGGTTGCCGTGCCCCTGTTGCTTCAGTCGCCTTCCACCGCTGAGGATCTGGTGCTCGAGCACCCCATACCATTGGACGTCCAGGCGGTCGTCAAGCTGGCTCCCGCCGTTCACCGAGCGCGACACGGTCTTGGTATCCGAGCGGAGGGATCCGAGGCGCTCGCGATCTGGGGCCTCACCCCGATCACGCCCACTGCCCTCTGCGTCGACGTCAAGGGACCGGGGCTCCTGGTGGTCAAGGGAATGCTCCGCAACGTGATGATCTATCACGCTGGAGAAGCGACCTTCCTGGAAGACGAGGATTACGACACGCTTGTCCGCATCACCCGGCTGGCGCTGCCGGCCGACACCCCCGCCGGCGATCGCTTCGTGAACGCCTACTGGACCACGCGGGTCGTGGACTCCATGCGCAGGGCCGGTCATGGGGGCATCGTGCTTCTCGTCCCAAGCGGCTCATCCGACTGGCGAGACGCTCTGAGCGACGCGCCGAGGTATCAGTGCGCTCCACCTTTTCTCGGCCTTCACGATGCCCTGGATCGCGTGCTTCCGAACCCGTACGCCATACACGCATTCATCGAGTCGGAGCATCTGCAGTACGCCGCGGACACGGTCGGGCAGGTCACTGCGGTGGACGGCGCCACGGTGCTCGACATGGATCTGAAGCTCCTCGCGTTCGGCGCCATGATTCAATCGGGCCAGATCTCCATCGGCGACGTCCTCTGCGTCGAAGCCGGTCGAGCGAAAGCCGGAGGGGTCACGCGCTCCATTCGCGAGCTTGGAGGTGCGCGACACCGCGCGGCCGCGGAATTCTGCTGCCGCATCCAGGAGTCGGTCGCCTTCGTCGCCTCGCAGGACGGGTCGCTGACGGAGCTCGGCTGGCTGAAGGCCGAGGGGAAGCTGGTGGCGCTTCTTCACGCGGAGCGCTACCTCCTATGACGGCGGGCGCGGGCGCGCCCGGGTTGTCGGGGCGAGAGCTACACGACGACCGGCGAGGGTGGGGAGGCTCCTCCGAAGCCGCGCCGCGCTCGGCGTCGGTCCGGCTCCTGGTCGACGCGGGCTATCTCTCGACGTAGAGGCTCGGGAACTGCTTCCGCAGGCTGGCGATCTTCGGCCAGTCGTTGAACACGATGTACGGATCGTTGGGGTGCCGATCCAGGTAGTCTTGGTGATACGCCTCGGCCGGGTAGAATCCGGCGAGCGGGGCGACCTGCGTCACGATCGCTCGCGGAAACGCCCTCGCCGCCGTGAGCTGGTCGATGTGCGCCTGCGCGCCCGACTTCTGCGTCAGGGTCGCGTAGAAGATCGCCGACCGGTACTGGGGCCCCACGTCGGGACCCTGCCGGTTGAGCTGCGTCGGGTCGTGGGCGACGGTGAAGAACACCTGCAGGAGCTCCGCATACGAGATCCGCGCCGGATCGTAGGTGACCTGCACCGACTCGGCGTGCCCCGTGGTGCCGCGGCTCACGGCCTCGTACTGGGCCGAGCCGGCTGAGCCGCCCGCGTATCCGGACACGGCCCGCGTGACGCCCTTGACGCGCTGGAAGACTGCCTGGACGCCCCAGAAGCAGCCACCCGCGAACACGGCCGTCTCCTCGGGCGGTCCTCCCTCGGCGAGATCCGGACTCCCGACCGTCGCGCCCGCAGACAGGCTGGTGAGCGTCACTGCGACGGCGAGCCAGCCGCGATACCGATGGAACCCTTGGATCATCACGACCTCCGTTTACCGGCCCCTTCGTGGCGCCGGTCCTCGTGGGTTGGACTGTGAACCTCCGCGGAACCTGGCTCACAGTGCGCCGCGTGGGCCCGCCACGTGTCACAACCCTGTGAAATCGCTGGGTTCGCCGCTTCGAGCGGGGGGTCCCCAGGCCGTTCACGCGCCCACCGGGGAGGGGAGGCCGTCGGGCCGTCCATCCGCCCTACCCTCCCGCTAACCGCAGCGGACAGGGCGATTCTCTGCTATAGTGCCTGTGCGGGTCGATGGAGCCATTGGGCTCCGCCGGCTCCGCAGGGTGCTCTGCCGGACTTCCCCTCTCTGAGAGACTGGCCTCGCCTCCGTCGGTTCATCCGCATCTTCGGGGCGCGTATCCCAAGCGGATGAGTTGAATGACCCCCGACGCAGTCGGGGGGAGAAGGAGGCGCCCCATGGCGTCCAAGTTATATGTTGGCGGAATGTCCTACTCGACCACCTCCGAGAGCCTGCGGCAGCTGTTCGCCCAGTGCGGGACGGTCGAGTCGGCCACGGTGATCACGGACCGGATCTCGGGCGACTCGCGCGGGTTCGGGTTCGTGGAGATGGCCACCGAGGCCGAGGCACAGGCGGCCATCCAGAAGCTGAACGACCAGTCGTTCGAGGGTCGGAAGCTGATGGTCAACGTCGCGAAGTCGCCGGGCTCGGGCGGCGGCGGCCCGCGCAAGACGTCCCGCTGGTAGTCGCGAGCGGCTAGACGTCGTCAGAGCGGCGCAGGAGCTTCGGCTCCTGCGCCGCTTCTCTATTTCTGGCGGCGGGTCTCCGCGCCGGCGGCTGACGGGCCTTGATGTCTGCCTCCACAGGCGGGCGCCGATGCGGGTTCACGTCGCGGCGCGAGCGGACTCGAGCGCCCGACGGACGCGGGCACCGAGCATGGTGAGCCGTTCGACTGGCTCGTTGCTGAAGACGAATCGGACGTGGCGATCGGCGACTGCGCCGCCCCAGCCGCGCATGGGCGTCGCGGCGACCTTCTGCTCGAGCAACCGGCGGGACACCTCTGCGGGGCGCGGTGCCGCTGCCACTCGGCGTTCGCGGCCGCCAGATCGCCGGGCGGCTCGGCGAGTGCCACGCGGGTTCCGACCTGAGCGAACCCGCTGCTGGACGCCCGGATCGTCTCCGGCCGCCGCCGCCACCCGGTCGATGTTGAATCCCGGGATGTCACGGAGTCGCGAGACGCTCATGCGAGCACTCTCCTGTCGCCTTGACCCCGGCCCGCGCGAACGGATCCGCAGGGCTACGGCCGCCGCTGCACCCGTCGGCCGTCGCCGACTCGTCGCGGAAGTCGACCGGGGCGGGGCTCGGTCACGGCGCCGCGAAGCGGCGGAGGACGTTGTCGAGGACGCGGGAGATGTTGTTCCGGTAGCCGTTGTGGGAGAGGCTCCCGCAGAAGGTGATCGAGCCGACCGAGAAGACGGCCCCGCCGTTCGGCGTCTCGAAGTAGACCATGTCGGCCCGGATCAGCGTGTCGGGCGGGTCGCCGGGCCAGGTCGCGATGTGGGTGAGCCAGTCCTCGGGGACGAGGACGAACTTCGTGAGGTCGTGTTTCTCCGAGGTGGCCAGGACCACGGCGTGGGGCGGCGTCCCGAGCCGCGCGTCGGCCCGATCGAGCTCGAAGCCCGCCGCGCCGCCGCCGGAGACCCCGAAGTCGCCGAGGATCTCGTCCGGCACGCCGTCGAAGATCCACGAGACCCGCGGGTCCCGTGACGCGGGGAGGCGGCGGTAGTACGAGCCCTCGAACGGTCCCTGGGAGGTGAAGCCCACCCCGGCCAGCTTCTGGGGCGGCCGTCCGTTGCGCCGCCAGAGCCCTCCGTACTGGCCATCCAGGCTCATGAAGTACTCGCCAGGCTCGGCGGCCCAGGCGCGGATGCCGCCCTCGGCGCGCCGCACCTCCAGCGCGCCCGGCACGGCCGGGTGGGCCGCGACGCGCCAGTAGAAGCCGTTCCCGCCGAGGTACATCAGCCGGCCGCCCCGCTCGAGGTAGGCTGTCAGCGCGTCCATGGTCCGGAGGCTCTGGTACTCGGGATGGGTCGGCGTCAGGACGACCTTGTACGAGGCGAGCAGCTCGAGGCCCTCGGCGTGGAGGTCCTCGTCGGTGACCACGTCATAGCGGTGGCCCATCTGCTCCAGCCAGTCGAGGAGGTAGAGATCGGCGGGGAGGTGGCGGACCCCCGACCCGCGCGGGTCCACGTAGGCGAGGAAGCTCGAGCGAAGGTTCAGGATCGGTCGGAGGCGCGAGGAGTAGGCGATCCCGCTCCCGTCGTGGTGGTAGTTGTAGGTGGACAGCGCGTAGTCTTGGTGCTCATCGCTCGTCCACGGGCGCGCCCCCCAGGCCGCCACGCGCGCCCGGTACTCGTCGTTGGTGACGTCGCGCGCGATGTTCGCGTACACGATGTACGTGAACGTCGGCATCAGCACGCAGACGTCCGCGGTCCGCCGTCCGCGCGGCGGGCGGACGAAGAACGGGATCATGTCCTCGACGTCGCCCGCCCGGAGGCGCACCGCGTACACGCCGCTCCGGAGCCCGTCCGGCACGGTGTAGGTGAAGTCGGTGGCCCACCCGCAATCGTAGAGATCGTCGTCGTGGAAGTGGATGGCGCCGTACTGCCCGGGCGCGTGGCGCCAGCACATCTCCTCGCCCGTCCAGGTCGAGCCCATCATGGCGCGAGCCGGGAGGTTGACCAGCTCCCCGTGGAGCCCGCTCGGCCCCGCGTCCACCGCGCGGGTGCTGGAGGTCTCGCGGCTGAAGTCCCACGCCGCTACCAGGTGACGGCGGGAGGTCCCGTCCGGCGCGGCCGAGAGGGCCGTCTCCCCCAGCGCGACGTCGTAGAGCGCTGGGCGCTCGATCTTGCCGTTGTAGTGGCCGCCCACGGGCGCGCCGCCCAGCGCGGCGACGAGCAGCGGGGTGCCGCTGTCGAGCGCCGGGGAGAAGTCGACGGAGGCGGCCGCGTGGCCGGCGTCGTCCGCCCGTACGCGAGGCACCAGCGGCGCCTGGCCCACGGCGAGCGTGCGCGTGGCGGCATCATAGGTGGCCCAGACGCGGTACCAGGTGCTCGCCAGGAGCGGCTTGCCGACGTGGACCGTCGCGACGCCACCCTGGCCGTTCCCGACCAGGGCGCCCGCGCCGCGCCCGTCCACGAAGAGGGCGAACCCGGTGCCGGCCTTCGCATCGTGGCGCGCCACGATGCCCTGGCGGCCCTGACCGGGCATGGTCGGCCAGATGGTCGCGACCGTCGTGAAGCTACCGAGCCGCCGGAACGCCGGGGCGTCCGGCACGCGGAGGTAGGAGCCGAGCGGCACCGGCTGGACCCGCGAGGGGTAGCTCCCCGCAAACGGCGCGGCGACGGACTCCTCCTTGATTCCAGGGCCCGCGGGGTTGGGATCGCCCGAGATCAGGCGGACCAGGCGCACCTGGTAGGGCGTCGTGGCGGTGCTCGACACCTTGAAAGCGATCGTCTGGCCCGGGGCGACGGAGAAGCGGTCGGCGTAGCCGGTCAGCGGAAGCATGGTCCTCCTCGGCAACCGGATCCGGCGTCCGCCGGCCCGGGATGGGGGCGTCACGCGCGCCCGATGATCGTCGTCAGGGCGATCGAAGTCTAGCGTGCCCCGCGTTGGACCAGCAAGAGCCAGGGCGCGGCGTGACTCTCTACCGGCGTATGCAGGAGATCATCGACCGGGCCCCTTGACCGCTTCCGGCCGCCTCGGCGGCACGCGGTGAGGCCGCGCTAG
>JBGQGN010000119.1:0-8962 GCA_041497395.1 Methylomirabilia bacterium | reverse complement strand
CGCACGACCAGGGGCCGCTCCTGATCGTCGCGGGGGCCGGGACGGGCAAGACCACCGTCCTCACGCGCCGCATCGCCCATCTCATCGCCACGCGGCGAGCGCGGCCGGAGGAAATCCTCGCGCTGACGTTCACCGACAAGGCTGCGCTCGAGATGGAGGAGCGCGTCGACGTGCTCGTCCCGTACGGATACGCCGACGTGCGCATCGCGACGTTCCACGCGTTCGGGGACTGGCTGCTGCGCGAGCACGCCCTCGAGCTCGGCCTGACGCCCGCCTTTCGAGTCCTGAACCGGGCCGAGCAGGTTCTCTTCCTCCGCACGCGCCTGTTCGAGCTGCCGCTCGACCATTTCCGGCCACTCGGCGATCCGACGCGCCACCTCCAGGCGCTGACCGGGCTGTTCGGGCGCGCCAAGGACGAGGACGTCGCGCCGGAGGCGTACCTCGCCCACGCGACGGCGCTTGCGGCCGATGCCGAGGCGCATCCGGAGGATGCGGAGCGGCGCGATCTCGCCGCGCGCAGCCTCGAGCTGGCGCGCACCTACGCGACGTACCGGGACCTCATGGCGCGCGCGGGATTCGTCGACTTCGGCGACCAGATCTTCCTGGCGCTTCGCCTGTTCCGGGAGCGGCCGTACGTCCTCGCCCACTACCAGCGGCGATTCCGCTACGTCCTGGTCGACGAGTTCCAGGACACGAACTACGCCCAGTTCGAGCTGGTGAAGCTCCTCGCGGGCCGGCACCGGAACGTGACGGTGGTGGGAGACGACGACCAGGCGATCTTCCGCTTTCGCGGCGCGTCCATGAGCAACATCCTCGGGTTCGACGCGGCGTACCCCGGCGCCCGGCGGGTGGTGCTCATCAAGAACTACCGATCGGGGCAGCGGGTCCTGGACGCGGCCCATCGACTGATCCGTCACAACGACCCGGATCGACTCGAGGCGGCCCACGGGATCGACAAGCAGCTCCGGGCGATTCGCCGCCGCCTGGGACCGCGGCCTGTGCACACCGTCTACGAGACGGTTACCCAGGAGGCGGACGCTGTCGCCCAGAGGATCGAGAAGGACGTGAAGGGCGAGCGGCGGGCGTACCGGGACTTCGCGATCCTGGTCCGCGCCAACGCGGACGCCGACCCGTTCCTCCGGTCGCTCAACCTGCGCGGGGTCCCGTGGACCTTCTCGGGAAACCAGGGACTGTATGCGCGCCAGGAGGTGCGGCTCTGCATCGCGTTCCTCCGGGTCCTCGCGCGCCTGGACGACTCGGTGAGCCTCTACGCGCTGGCGGCCTCGCCGCTCTTCGGGGTGCCGACCGTCGATCTCGCGCGTTGCGGGACCCACGCGGACCGCCGGAACCGCTGGCTCTTCGACGTCCTGCGGGGCCTCGACGAGACGCCCGAGCTCCGCGCGGCGCTGTCCGCCGAGGGCGCCGAGGCGATCGCTCGCCTGGTGAAGGAGCTGGAGCGTTACCTCGGGCTCGCCGCCGAGCTCGGGACCGGGGAGCTTCTCTACCAGTTCCTCGCGGACAGCGGCTGGCTGGGCCGCATGTCGCGCGCGAGCACGGCGCGCGAGGAGGCCGAGGTCCAGAACGTCGCGCGCTTCTTCCGCCGGATCCAGGACGCGACCCAGGTCCTCCCGCGGGACCACGTGCGCGAGTTCGTGAAGCACCTCGACGCCTTGATCGAGGCCGGCGAGGATCCGGCCGTGGCCGAGGCGGACATCGACGTGCCCGCGGTCCGCGTCCTCACGGTCCACAAGGCCAAGGGGCTCGAGTTCCCGGTGGTGTTCGTGGTGGGGCTGGTGCAGGGCCGGTTTCCCTGGCCGAGCCGCGGGGATGTCCTCGAGCTGCCGGACGATCTCCTCCGGGACCGGCCGTCGTCGCCTGACTTCCGCCTTCAGGAGGAGCGGCGGCTCTTCTACGTCGCGATGACGCGGGCGAAGGAGGCGCTCCATCTGACGTCGGCGCGCGACTACGGAGGCCGGAGCACGCGGAAGGTCAGCCAGTTCGTCCTCGAAGCGCTCAATCTCTCGCGCGACGCCGCCCGGCCCGTGAAGGGGACGGCACTGGAGGACTTGCGGGCGTTCGCGGCCCCCGCCGAGGCGGGGGCCGAGGCCGAGGCGCCTCTCGGCCCCGACGTCGTCCTCGAGCTCAGCCACCGGCAGGTCGACGACTACCAGACCTGCCCGCTGAAGTACCGGTACGTGCACATCCTGCGTGTTCCGATCCGCCGTCATCACACGGTGGTCTACGGGGAGACGCTCCACCGCGTGGTCGAGCACTACCTGCGCCGGCGGGCGGCCAGCCTCTACACGCCGCTCGAGGCCCTGCTCGAGACATACGACCGCGAGTGGCGGAACGAGGGCTTCCTCACGTGGGCCCACGAGGCGGCGCGTCGCGATGCCGGGCGCGAGGCCATCAGGCGCTTCTGGCACGAAGAGGAGGCCTCCGGCACGCGGCCCACCTCCGTCGAGCGCGAGTTCGGCGTGAGCCTGCCCGACGCCGGGGGGCTCACCCGGGTTCGCGGCCGGTGGGACCGCGTCGACGAGACGGAGGACGGCTCCGTGATCGTGGACTACAAGTCCTCCGACGTCCGGGAGCCCGCGCGCGCGGAAGGGCGGGCGACGGAGAGCCTGCAGCTCCAGATCTACGCGCTGGCGTGGCGGGAGATGTTCGGCCGACTCCCGGCGCGGGTCGAGCTGCGGTTCCTCGAGTCCGGCGTGGTCGGCCGCCACGCGCCGACGGAGGAGGACGCCGAGACGGCCCTGGCGGCCGTGCGCGCGGCGGCGGTGGGCATCCGCGCGCGACGCTTCACGGCGACGCCGTCGTATCAGGCCTGCCGGTACTGCGCTTACAGCCAGATCTGTCCGTACACGGCGAGCCGGGGCGTCTGAGCCAGCGCGTCAGGACACCCGGGGGAGGACGCCCGCCCCCGGGTGTCCGGCGACGTTCAGCCGGCGAGCGGTGCCGGCCGGTGGAGACGCAGGGGCCGGAGCTCGCGGAGCTTCTCACGCTGCTCCGGCGTGAGGATGCGAGCCACCTCCTGGAACGTGCGGGCTCGCGCTTCGAGCACCTGGCCCGACAGCTCCCGGACCTCCGCGGCCTTGGCCGTGAAGGTCGCCTCGTCGGCGTCCGCCAGGACCATCTCGCGGAACGCGCGGCGCGCGTCGCGGAGCGCCCGCACCGTCTCGCGCATCGACTGCCAGTGGCGGGCGCGGATCTCCTTGATCGACTTGACCTGGTCGTCCGTCAAGCCGAGCTGCTCCCGGAGCGCCGAGCGCTCGATCGGCGCCAGCCGGCGGGCGAGGTGGGCCTCGCTCGGCATCGCGCCGCTGACCAGGATGACAAGACCGCTCAGGACTCCCGCCAGCGGCCACTTCGTGTGGAGCTTCGTCATGTCTTGGCCTCCCCGAGCGGGCCGCGCCCGCTCCGTCGGTTTCGATCGCTGCCGGTTGGACGCGAGTGACCCAGCCCGCGTTCAACCTCCCTGGGGGCCGGCGGGAGCCTGGCGTCCGGGAGGCCTCGCCTGCCCGCCCCCGGGTAGGCCTAGAGGGGGAGCGGCATGGGGGCGCCGGCCGGCACCCAGACGGGGGCCTGGCCACGGCGGAACAGCTTGACCCGGCCGGTTCCGCGCACCGCGGGAATCCCGTCCTCGACCCGGACCATCGCGCCTTCCTCGATCCCGACGACCGGGTTGTCCCGGATGACGTGATACTCGGCGATCCGCATGTCCCGGGTCTCGCTGCCCGGGGCCATCGCGGGATCCGTCTCGAGGTAGTGCGGATTCACGTTGAAGGGGACGAGACCGAGGGCCTCGAACAGCGTCAGTCCCACCACGTTCCAGTCGTTCGTCGTCAGGATGTTGGGCCCGGCCACGTTCGAGCCCGCACTCGCGCCGACGTAGGGGAGTCCCGCCCGCACGCGCTCCCGGAGGGGCTCGAGGAGCGCCGCCTGCCGGAGGCGCCTGAGGAGCGCATACGTGTTGCCGCCGCCGATGAACACGGCGTCAACGCGGGCAAGGACGGGGAACGGATCCCGGTCCCAGCGCATGTGCTCGAGGGCGATCTCCGGCGCGAGCGCCTGGCGTGCGGTCTCGCAGTAGGCCTCCTCGTCCCCGAGCGACGCCGCCGTGACGAAGCCGACCCGCCGCGCCGGGCCGAGGAAATCCAGCAGCTCGACTCGGGCGTGGGCGAGGTATGGGCGCCCGGAGTTGCTGAGCAGGAGCACGCGCACGCGCGTGAGCGTAGCATGGGTGCGGGTCCGCGCCTTCGCGCCTTGACGGCGCCTTGGAGGGTCGCGTACGGTGGCGGCGCGATTGCGCCGTACCGGCCGAGCATGATGGCGTCGCCTCCCAGGCGACGGGGAGGTGTGAGATGGCGGAGAGCATCCGACGGGTCCAGTACTTCTACGTGATGGCACCCGACAAGCCCGGGGAAGGGGCCCGAGCCCTCCAGACGCTCAGGGAGGCGGGGGTCAATCTCCTGGCTTTTTCCGGGTTCCCCGCGGGTAAGCGCGCGCAGCTCGACTTCGTCCCCGAGGATCCGGCCGCCTTCCGGGCGGCCGCCCGGCAGGCCAAGTGGAAGGTGACCGGCCCCAAGGCGGGCTTCCTGATCGAAGGGGACGACCGCACGGGGGTCATGGCGGACCTCTACGCAAAGCTGGCGGCGGCCAAGATCAACATCACGGCCAGCGACGCGGTCATCGGCGGGGCGGGTCGATTCGGGGCCATCCTGTGGGTCAAGGCCCGGGACGTGAATCGGACGGCCAAGGTTCTGGGCGCCTCCTGACCGTCAGCGGGCCGACGCTCTGGTTGCCGGCGGCTCGAATAGGGTCCTCCGGGGTCCCGTCGAACGCGGCAACAGGAGGACGACGATGAAGATCACGAAGAAGGTAATCGCAGGGGTCCTGATCGCGGGGTTCCTGGCCACGTTCCTCGCTCTTCCGCAGGTCGCGGAGGCGGGCGGCCGCTACTGGAATCACGGCGGACCTGGCTACTCCCACGGGCCGAATCCCTTCTGGGGTGGGCTCGCGGTGGGCGCGGTGACCGGACTCGTGGTGGGCAGCATCTTCGCCGCGCCGCGCGTGTACGCCGCACCGCCGGTCGTCTACCAGCCGGCGCCCCCGGTGGTCTATCAGCCGGCTCCGGTGGTCGTCTACCAGCCGGCGCCGGTGTGCTCGAATTACTGGGTGAACACCTACTGGAACGGTTACCAGTGGGTGCCGGGGTACTGGGCGCAGGCCTGCCGGTAAGCTTCCTCCGACCGCTGATCGACGCCGGGCCCGGGGCACGCACCCGGGCTCGGTTTTTTTGGGGTGACCTCGCGCCTCCCTGCCGGTAGGCTGAAATCGATGGGTGCGAAGCTGCCCGGCCGGGTCTCTCTCGCCGCGTCTCCCACTCCGATCCAGTCGCTGCCCCGTCTCGGGGCCGCGCTCGGGCTCGAGCTGAGCGTGAAGCGGGACGATCTCACGGGGTTTGCCGAGAGCGGGAACAAGGTGCGCAAGCTCGAGTTCCTCGTGCACGACGCGCTCGAGCAGGGCGCGGACACCTTGATCACGGTGGGAGCGCTCCAGTCGAACTGCGCTCGGGCCACCTCGGTTGTCGCGGCTCGCTTGGGGCTTAGCTGCGTGCTCGGACTTCGAGGGACCGCCCCGGAGGTGCCCGACGGTAACCTCTTCCTCGCGGAGCTCTTCGGCGCCCGCGCCGTGTTCGTGCCCCCGGAGGCCGTGGACAGCCCGGAGGGCCTTTTCGCGCGCCTCGCCGAGGAGGTGCGGCAGGCAGGCGGCCGCCCGTACGTCATCCCGGAGTCGGGCTCGAACGAGCTCGGGGCGCTCGGCTACACGGCGGCGGTCGAGGAGCTTCAGGGGCAAATCGCGGCCGGCCTCCTCGCCCCCCCGGATGCGATCGTGGTCGCCGCCTGGAGCGGGGGCACCCTGGCGGGCCTCCACCTCGGCAAGGCGCTCTTCGGGCTCCGCGCCGAGATCTGGGGGGTGCCCGTTCAATTCGACGCCGAGACGATCCGGGCCTCGGTCTGGGCGACCGTGCGGAAGTCGGCGGCCCGCATCGGAGCCGACGTCCAGGTCGAGCGCGACGCCATCCGTCTCCTCGACGGGTACCAGGGCGACGGCCGCGCGGGGGTGCGGCCCGAGGAGCTCGCCGTCGTCGCCCGGGCCGCGCGCGACGGGCTCCTGCTCGATCCGGTGTACACGGCCAAGGCGTTCCTCGCGCTCCAGGACACCGCGCGGCGCACGCCCGGCCTCCTGGGACGCCGGGTCCTCTTTCTCCACACGGGCGGCGGCTTCGGCGTCTTCCCGTTCCGGGCGCCGCTCGCGCGGCTCCTCGATCCGGGCGCCGCGCCAGCCTGAGGCGCGGGTGCCATGACGGACGAGACGCGAGTCCCGGCGGCGGAGCTCCAGGAGTTCACCAAGGGCGTGTTCATTGCCGCGGGGGTGCCGTCGGAGGACGCGGCCCTCGAGGCCGAGGTCCTCGTGTGGGCGAACCTCCGTGGAGTCGACTCCCACGGGGTGCTTCGGATCCCCTGGTACGTGGACCTGATCGCCCGGGGTGACATGAACCCGCGGCCGACGATTCGCGTGGAGAAAGAAACAGCCGCCACGGTGCTGATCGACGGCGACCGCGCCCTCGGTCCCGTCGTCACGACGGTCGCCATGCGGCGCGCGATCGACAAGGCCCGCGCGGCTGGCATCGGCTGGGTGGTCATCCGCAACACGACGCACCAGGGGGCGATGGCGTACTACGCGCTGATGGCGGCGGAGGCCGGCATGGCGGGGATCGCCATCGTGTGCAGCCCGCCCAACATGGCGCCGTTCGGTGCGCGCACTGCGGGCGTCCACAACAGTCCCATCTCGATCGCCGTCCCGGCCGGCCGGCACCGCCCCCTCTGCGTTGACATGGCGACGAGCGTGGCGGCTGGTGGGAAGCTCAGCCTGGCGCGCGACAAGGGCGTTCCGTTGCCGCCCGGGTGGGCCCTCGACGAGGCCGGACAGCCGACGACCGACGCCAACCGGGCGAAGATCCTCCTGCCGTTCGGCGGCCCCAAGGGCTCGGGGCTCGCCATGATGTTCGAGACCCTGACCAGCCTGATGGTGGGCAACCCGCTCCTCGGCCCGGCGCTCTCCGGGGAGGCCGGTGCTGGACGCCATCGCCAGAACAGCGTGGTCGCGGCCATCGACATCGCGGCCTTCACCGACCTCGCCGCGTATCGCGCTGAGGTGGATCGGCTGATCGACGGTCTGAGAGCCCTGCCACGGGCGGAGGGGGTCGCGGAGGTCCTCGTTCCCGGCGAGCCGGAAGACCGCTCGACGGAGGAGCGGCGTCGCCGCGGAATCCCGCTGCCGACCGGAACGGTGGAGAACCTCCGCAGCGTCGCCGCTCGCTTCCGGGTCCCGTTGCCCGCCGGCCTCTGAGGGCCGACGTCGGGGCCGGTTTCTCCGAGCCCGCTTGGCGCTCGTCGGGACGCGCGGTACACTCCGGCCTCGTGGAGCTTTACGCCGAGATCCCGCCATCCGAGCTCAAGCGCCGCCTCGACGCCGACGAGCCCACCGCGATCCTGGACGTCCGCGAGCCCTGGGAGCACGAGCTGTGCGCGATCCCGGGGGCGCGGCTCATCCCGATGGACCAGCTGGTCGCCCGCGTCGGCGAGCTGGATCCCGGGCGCGAGATCATCGTGCACTGCCATCACGGGCAGCGTTCTGCCGCCGTCGTCCAGTGGCTTCGCCGCCAGGGCATCCCGGCCGTGAACCTGAGCGGCGGGATCGACGGCTGGGCGGTCGAGGTGGACCCGGCGTTGGGCCGCTACTAGCGCCGCGTGGCTGAGCTTCGCATCGCGCGCGAGGGCGGGGTCGCGCGCCTCACGCTCGACCGCTCGCCCCTCAACGTCCTCACGCCGGCCCTCATCGACGCCCTCGGCGTCGCCTTCCGCGAGCTCGGCGCCGACCCCGCGCTCCGCGTCGTCGTCCTGGGGGGATCGGGTCGCGCGTTCTCGGCGGGAGTCGACGTGGCGGCGATGCGGGATCTCGACGCGGCCGATGCGCGGACGCTCATCGACGCGCTCCGGACCACGATCCGGGCCCTCGAGGAGGTCCCGGTGCCCACGATCGCGCGGCTCCACGGCCACGTGCTCGGCGGCGCCCTCGAGCTGGTGCTGGCCTGCGACCTCAGGATCGCCACCGCCTCGTGCCGGCTCGGCATGCCCGAGATCACCGTGGGCATCCCGTCCGTGATCCAGGCGGCGCTCCTGCCCGGTCTCATCGGCTGGGGGCGCACCGCCGAGCTCCTGCTCGGCGGCCGGCCCGTCGAGGCCACCGAGGCGGAGCGCTGGGGGCTGGTCAACCGAGTGGTCGAGGAGGACGCCCTCGACCGGGAGGTGGAGGGCTGGGTCGATCGGCTCCTCGCGCTCCCGGCCGACGCGCTCCGGCTCCAGAAGGCCTTGCTGGCGCGCTGGCGTCGCGTGGACCTGGACACGGCCGTCACGCTCTCGATGGATGCCTTCGTCCGCGCCTATGCCACCGGAGAGCCACGGCGCGCGATGCAGGCCTTCTTCGAGCGCTGATCCATGGACGGGCGGCCACCGCTCTCCGTGCTCTCGGGTGTGCGGGTGCTGAGTTTCACCCAATTCCTGCTCGGCCCCGCGGGTGTCCAGTTCATCGCGGACCTGGGCGCCGACGTGATCAAGATCGAGCCCCCGGGTGGAACGCTCTGGGAGCGCAACTGGGCTGGCAGCGACCTCTATCTGAACGGCGTCAGCACCTTCTTCCTGTCCACGCACCGCAACCAGCGGAGCCTGACCCTGGACCTGAAGCACCCCGACGGCCTCGCCATCGCGCGGCGCCTCGTCGAGGGCGCCGACGTTCTGGTCCAGAACTTCCGGCCCGGTGTGATGGAGCGTCTCGGCCTCGGCTGGGAGACGGCCCGGGCCTGGAACCCGCGGCTCGTCTACGTCTCGGCCTCCGG
>JBGQGN010000118.1:0-8979 GCA_041497395.1 Methylomirabilia bacterium | reverse complement strand
TGTACTGATCGAGAGCCTTCTTGCTGGTGATGACGTTCCAGCCCCCGGCGAGAGAGGCCAGGAAGGTGTACGAGTCCCGGGGCTCGGAGAGCTTCATCTCGACGGTGTAGCGGTCGCGCACCACGGTCTCTTTGATGGGCAGAAGCCGCAAGCTGAGCAGATTGGGCGGCGGGAAGACGATCCGGTCAAAGGTTGCCTTCACGTCGGCGGCCTCGAAGTCCGTCCCGTCGTGGAACTTGACACCCTTCCGCAGGTGGAAGGTGTAGGTCATCCCGTCGGGGGAGATGGTCCAGCTGGTAGCCAAGCTCGGGATGATGGGCAGCTTTGGATCCCTCGGATCCTGTCGCACCAGCAGGTCGTACATGGGCGCCTGGGCGCCAACGTTGGCGATGGTCCCGGAAGCATAGATGTCGAACATGGAGGGGGGGCCGTGCGCCGCCAGCCTCAGGGTGCCGCCACGCTTGGCCTTCTCGTGGTCAATGGCCTTCAGGTAGAAGGGTTCGGCAGACTTGGCCGTGGGCGTCTGCGCCGCCGCTGGACTCACCGCGATCAGAGGGGCGGGACCGTACGCGATGATCAGGACCAGAACTGCTGCGACGACGAGGCCGAGAATCCCTGACGCTCTGCTGAGCCACCCGTCCATAACTCACCTCCAGCCATGGGTGATACCACACATCGCGCCGAACGGCCAGTCAACATACCCCAATTCTCGGGCGCGCCCTCGGGGCCGGCGGACAATGACCACGTTTTCGGTCCAGATGGTCCGGGCGGATTCTGGGGGCGTCCGGATCACCTCGGGGCCCGCCCCGCGTAATGGGTCAGCCAGGACGAGCCGCCACGGGGCTCTGGAACCGGAGGAATCAGCGTCCGGGCGAGCTGGTCGAGCCGGCCGGACGCCTTGGCGATGCGATAGCAGACGCTGTGGACGCACTCGCGGTCGCCGGCCTCGCAGAGGTTGCCCGTGCTGCCACCGCAGGGCCCGTTGGCTAGGCCCTTGGGACATGTCTCCGGACAGACGTAGAACGTGTCAGGCAGCCGGCAGAAGCCGCACACCTGGCAGCCGAACAGCGGCCCCTTGATCCGGTGCTCGACCCGCGCCAGCCATGTCGCGAGCGGCGAGTTCAGGGGGACGTGCCGCGCCAGCGGCCGAAGCAGCCAATACATCGGCGAGGCGCGGTTGAAGGCGACGGCGTGGAGCGCCCGGAGCCCCGCGAGCCGCTGCCGCGCCCCGGCCGGCGGCCTCGCCGCGACGCCGGCCGAGCGGTCACCCTCGTAGAGGAGAAAACCCGGGGCGCGGCCGAGCCGGGCGGGAACGCCGTTCGGCAGTCGGACGCTTCCTTCCCACGCGTGCCACCAAGCGCGCACCGTCGGGAGTCCTGCCCCCAGCTCTGCGGCCAGATCGAGGACGCGGCAGACGTCTTCGTAGGCGGTGAGCCCGGAAAGCTGGGCCCCGCCGTAGCCGAGCCGCTCGGCCCCCACGAGCTGGAGCGCGAGGCGGGCCAGACGCGCGGCTCTGCCCTTGTCGGGCGCCTGGGCTTCCGACTCGGCGATCGCGAGGAGGTCGTCGGTCACGACGACGCCGGGCACGGCGCCTTTGTGGATGAAGCGGGCCCCGCCGAGGGGGAGCACCATCAGGTTGGCCATCACGGGTTGGGCGAGTCCCTGCTCGGCCCGGTAGCGCGCCAGCTCGGCGAGCTTCCGCATGTCCCAGCCCACCTGGGTGATCAGGTACTCCGCCCCCGCCGCGTGCTTCTTCCCCATCTTGAGGTACTGGTTGAGCGTCTCCTCCTCGGTGTACTTGAAGGGCGAGACGCCGGCGGCCACGAAGCTCCCGGGCACGAGCTCGCGCGCGAGGCGGACCGCGTTGACGCTGTCGACGTACCGGACGGGTCGGTCGATCGGGGGATTCTTGAGCCGGTCCCCGGTGACGCACAGGATGTTCTCGAGCCCGGCCCCGGCCAGGCGCCCGAGCGTGCGCGCGAAGTCCACCGGGGTGCGGTCCTTGCCGGAGAGGTGGACGACCGGCGCCTTACCGGACGCCTCCGCGAGGTCGGCGGCGACGAGGACCGGATCGTGGTCGTCGTCTGACTTGACCCGGTCGGTGACCGAGAGGCCTGCCACCCGGGAATCGTGCGCCAGCCCCCGGCCGAGCTTCCGCGCGGGGGCGAGAGCCTCGTCGAGCGGCTTCGCGCGCTCGGGGGTCACCACCTCCACCGTGATGGCGAACTCCCCCTTCCCGAGCGCTTCGCGAAGCGGGTTCCTCACACCGGACCTCCTTCCCGTGCCGGAATGCGCCGTCGTGGAGCCGGCGCTCTCCCGTCAGCCTCGCTCACCGGGCACGACACCGTAGACCGCCGAGATGGACTTGCGCGGCTGCATGCAGGCGGCGGCGTTCAGGGTCACGGGGAGCGGGGCGTCGCCGAAGAGGGCGAGCAGCGTCGTCTGCTCCTCCAGCGACCAGTCGCAGTGCCCGGGCCCCAGCCGGTGGGTGACCGACCGCCCGTGCCGGCGCTCCTCCTCGCGGAGCCCGAGCCGGATACCGCGGACGGTCAGCTCGATCGCGGCCCAGCCCGCGGTATCCATCAAGAAGCCCTCGAGCAGGAGCCGTGCCTCCAGCATCACCCGGGCCCGCTCCTCGATCCCGGGGCCGACCGTGAGAACCAGGACGAAGGCCTCCCGGGAGGTGGCGAGCATCCGGGCGAGGACGCGGCTCCGGAGCCTTGCCGTCCCGGCCAGCGTGACCACGCCGTCGGGCTCCGCGGCAACCGGGCCACGCCAGAGCACGGCCTCAGGCACGGCCAGCCGGCCGGCCTCCGCCGCGACCTGCCGCGCGGCCTCCCAGATGGGGGGCGGGACGCGCGCGAGATTCTTGTACTTCACCAGGCGCAAGAGGAGCTCCGCCGGCACCGCCGGGGGATCGAGGACGAGGCGCCGGACGGTTCCAGGTGGCTCCGGTGCCGCGGAGACCCTCACACGCTGATCCCCTGCCGGCTCGGCGGGGCCGCGGGCGCGCCCGCCGGCGTCGGGCCGTCGAGGTTCAGACGGCCCTGCCGGTACATGGTCAGGTACTCCCGGCAGCCCGGATCCTGACCGAGGAGCGTCCGCGCGGTCACGATGTTGACCATCATCCACGAATCGAGCGGGTCGACGATCACGGCGTCGAGCCCGCGAGCCATCGCGAGCAGCATGTAGACCCGGTTGAGCTGCTTCCGGACCGGTAGTCCGAACGACACGTTGCTCACCCCGCAGATCGTGTGGACTCCGGGGTAGGCGGCCTTGAGCCTGTCCATGATGTCAAGCGCGATCGTCCCGGCGTCCTCCTCGGCGCTGACCGGGAAGATGAGCGGATCGACGAAGACGTCGGCAGGCGCCGTCCCGACGCCCGTCACCAGCTCGATGAGCCGCGCGCCGATCTCGAAGCGCTTCTGGGCATCCCGGTGGAGGCCGTCGTCGTCCATCGTCAGCGCGATCACGCGAGGGCGGTGCTCGCGGACCAGGGGCAGGACCTCCTCGATCCGCCTCGTCTCCCCGGTGATCGAGTTGAGCATCGCCTGTCCGCGGTGAGCCCCAAGCCCGGCCTCGAGCGCCCGGGGGTTCGGGCTGTCGATCGAGACGAGCGCGCTTGGGATGGCCTCCTGGACCAGGCGGACCATCCAGGCCATGCACTCCGGCTCCGCCTCGAGCATCGTGGCGGTGTTGACGTCCAAGTAGTGCGACCCCGCCGCCCATTGCGCCTTCGCTTCGCGGAGGAGGACCATCTCGTCCCGCGCCGCCAGGGCCGGGCCGATCTGCTTCCGCGTGCTGTTGATGCGCTCCCCGACGATGATCATGAGTCGCCTCGAACCGCCCCGACCTGCCGACGGGCATAGGCCGACCCGCCGGGCGCGTCCTCGGCGTAGAAGTCGGCGTCGATCTCCTGCGCGAACTTGGCATCGACGGGGGCGCCGCCAACCATCACGTGGACGCGATCGCGGAGCCCGGCGGCCTTCAGCGCATCGACGACGTGTCGCATGTTGAGCATGGTCGTGGTCAGCATCGCCGAGAGCGCCACCACGTCGGGCCGGTGCTCCCGGACCGCGGCAACGACCTTCTCGGGCGCGCAGTCGTTCCCGAGGTCGATGATCTGGAAGCCCGCCCCCTCGAGCATCAGGCAGACGAGGTTCTTCCCGATGTCGTGGAGGTCGCCGGAGACCGTGCAGGCCACGGCCTTCCCGACCGGCTTCATGACCGGGCTTCCGACGATGAGGGGGCGGAGCACCCCCGCGCAGGCCTGCATCGTCCGCGCCGACATCAGCACCTCGGGGATGAAGAACACCTGGGCCTGCATCCGCCGACCGACCTCCTCCATGGCGGGGAAGAGGGCCTCCTTGAAGACGGTATCCGGGGCGCATCCGGTGGCGATCGCCCTCTCGGTGAGCTCCACCGCGGCCTCCTGCTCGCCGTCAATGACCTTCTGCTTGAGCTCCGCCAGATCGATCACGCTCGTCCCCCCTGGGCGCGGGCGAGAAGGCCTGCGCGCCCGCCCCGGCCAGCGTCACACCGCGATGGGATAGCGTCCGTACTTGAAGCACGCCTCGCGCATGGCGTTGAAGTTCTCGAGGGGAACGTACTCCGGAATCGAGTTCGAGCTCCCAAGCACGTACCCACCGCCCGGCCCCACCACGCGAATCCGCTCTTTGACCTCGGCCTCGACCTCCTCGGGAGTTCCGCGCGTCAGCGTGTAGCCGAGGTCGATGTTTCCGCAGAGGGCGATTCGGTGCCCGATCGTCCGTTTCAACTCGACAATGTCCATCGCCTTCGGCTCGATCGGATGGAGGCCGTCGACGCCGGCGGCGATGATGTCCTCGAGCACGAGGCTCACGTCGCCGTCGGTGTGCTCGATGAAGACCTTGCCCTTGCGGTGGACCAGCTCGACGCATGCCCGGAGCCAGGGAAAGAAGTGCTTCCGGAGGTGCGCGGGCGAGACCATGAGTCCTTCCGCGTACGCCAGGTCATCGGCGAACCGGACGCCCCCCACGCAGTCGAAGTCGGTCGCGATGTCGAGGATCCGGTACTGGGTCGCGCCGACCTTCTCGTACATCCGGGCGACGAGGTCGGGGTCGCGCTTGATTGCCGCGCAGAACGACTCGAGGCCCATGAGCCACCACACGCCGGTGAAGATCTTGCCGTGATCGACCAGGACCTTCATCCCCGGCGGCAGAAACTGCCCCACCTGCTCGAAGGTCGTCGTGTCGAGCTCGTCCGGATCGGGCCACGGAAAGGTGTCGAACTCGGCCTGGGTCGTGATGATCCCCTTGCCCTCGTTCGCCCAGCCGCGCTCCTGATACTCGTCTCCGAACGCGGCGTAGCGGGCCTTGACGACGGTGGACGTGCCCTCGATGCGGGAGTGCATGCTCGCCCCGATGGGGACGAAGTCGTAGCCGGCGCGATAGGAAAACTCCACCTCGAGCTCGGGCGGCAGGCGCGCTCCCGACTGCATGTGACTCGCGGACCGGGCCAGCTCGACGGAGGAAAGACCAAGGAACTGCCTCTTGAGGAACACGTCGACACTGTCGTGGATGGGGATGCGGTCCGGCTCGCCCGACCGCAGGAGAGCTGTGCGCAAACGATTGAACTGGGGGTCCGGCGACCACTCTGCGGTGCCCATCGTTCCTCCCGCGTCTGCCCGAGGTGCCCCACCGGCGCCGGCCCGCGGGCTCGGCGCGCTCCCGGCTCTAAACGCTCAGCTCATTTCATCCCCTCCGAAGGGGCGTCGTCATGAGCCAATTGCATCAGCCGAGTGAGCCGATCGTCGGTCAGGGCTTCCCGGGCGTCAGGGGTCCGGGAGCGGGGCCGGGACCGGAAGCCAGGAAACGGTGGCGGCGGTCGTCTGAGGCGTGCGCCTCGCTGAGCTAACGATCGAACACGACGAGAGCGCCGGTGACGTGACCCTTGTCGAGATCGTCGAACCCGTGGCAGCGACGACACGATGGACGCCGCCATCAGGATGGACCGGTGGCCGGGCTGGATGTTCCCGGTCATGATGTTCGCCGCCAGGCCGACGGGAATCGTCCGATGGCCGTCGTGATCAGTTGGGGCTGAGCAATCGCTTGACCATGACGACCGCGTCGGCCGCGTCGGCCGCGTAGCCGTCGGCCCCGATCGTCTCGGCAAACTCCCGCGTCACCGGAGCCCCGCCGATCACGATCTTGACCCCGTCGGCCAGCCCGGCGCGGCGCAGCTCCTCGATGGTCTGCCGCATCTGGCGCATCGTCGTGGTCAGAAGCGCGGACAGCCCGACGACCGCTGGCCGGTGCTCCCGGATCGCCTGGGCGAACCGCTCGGTGCTGACGTTCGTGCCAAGGTCGATCACCTCGCACCCGCCCGCCTCGAGGATCATCGCGACCAGGTTCTTGCCGATGTCGTGAAGGTCCCCCTTCACCGTGCCGAGGACGACGACCGGCCGCTGGCGCGCGTGGCCTGGTGCATGCGCGAGGACCGGCTTGAGCACCTCGAGCCCGGTGTGCATCGCCCGCGCGGTCAGCAGGACCTCGCTGATGAACATCGTCTTGGCCCCGAACCGCTGGCCCACGATGTCCATCGCCGGCAGGAGGCCCTGGTTCAGCACGTCGGCGGGATCGGCCCCCGCCGCTAGCTCGTCCGACACCAGCGTCCGCACGGCGTCACGGTCGCCGCGGATGACCGCCTCCCTCAGGGCCTCCTCGTTGTTCAGCATCGCCGGTCTCTCTACGTTCCTGGGGCCTCGCCGCTCACGGCCGCCGGAGCGGCAGCGCGCCCCACTGCTCCACCATCTCGGCCATGCGCACGAGCCGGTCCCACTTGGCATCGGGCGGGACCATGTCGCTGACCCCCAGGATGAAGCGATCGCCGGGCGCGATCTCCCGGAACAGGTTCGCCATGTAGGTCTCGAACTCGTCCTCCGACATGCTCTCCTCGAGGAGCGCCACCGAGGGCACGCCCCCGAAGATCGTGATCTTCCCTCCGAAGACGGCGCGCATCCGTCCCATCGACACCGCGACCATGGGCGGCGCGCAGACGGATTCCGCGATGTCCATGCCGGTCTGGGCCAGGAGGTCCAGGAGTCCGTCGTTCTCGCCGTCGCAGTGCGTCTGGTAGAGCTTGCCCTTGGCGTGCAGCATGTCCGCCCACCGCTGGGTCCAGGGCAGGATGTGCTCCTTGAAGAAGGGCGGATAGGTGATGGTGTCGTCGAAGTTCCCCCCCACCATGACCACCTGGGCCGGCGAGTCGGCAAGAATCTCTACCAGGCGCACGTAGAACGGGGTCATGTCCTCGGCGAGCTGCTGAATCTCCCGCGGGTGGTCGGCGAGGTGGTAGTAGAACTCCGTGTGGTTCATCAGGTCCTTCATCATGTGGTGGACCGGCGATGCCGCCCCCGAGCCGAAGCACACGGCGAAGCCCCGTTCCCCGACCCGCGCCTGGTACTGGCGGTAGTTGTCGTAGTCGGGGGTCAGTCTGACGTTCCGGAAGATGTAGCCGACCACCTTGTAATCGTCGACCGTCTTGATCACCGGCTCGTCGACCCAGGCGATGGAGGCGCCCGACTCTCGCATCTCCTGGGTGAAGCTGAGCTTCGAGAAGACGCTGCCGACCGGCGTCCGGTACTCGACGAAGGTCGACTCGCCCTCGGCGCGGATCACGCGCTCGACGTTCGTGAGATCGGCCTTGTAGGCGAAGCCGGGCAGCCGGTAGATGCCCAGCGACCGGTCCGCCTTGTCGTCCACCGTGCGGATGCCCTGGAACTGGGGGACGACGGCGTGGTGAGCCACCCCGAGATCGTCGGCGATGTCCTGGGTCGTGGCCCCGTGGCGGTACCGAGACGGCAGGGTGCCGCGGTTCACCTGTGCGTTCCACCAGAGGTCGAGCCGCGGCGCGAAGGGGAGGCGGTCCGCCCACTGTCCCCGGGCGGCCCGCAGCATGCGTTCCTTGTGGGTCATGCCCTCCCCTCCTCGCTTCGAGCCGGCACGCCGAAGGCCCCCCTCGCGCTCAGCGCGGGGCGGGTCTCGGACCACGGCGCGGGTCGGCAGCGTCCAGACGTCCTCGATGAATGGATATGGCCGAGGGCGCCCCCGTCAGCGTCGTGCTGGCGGCTCCCTGGCGTCGCCGGGGAGTCACCTGCCGCTCTCGTCGCATCATAGGCGGCGCAGCGTCCGCGCAACATGATGCGAACGGGCCATTTCCCTGGGGAAAGGGCATCATCGGGGCGCCCCGAGGATTGACAGCGGCGGCCGGCTCACGTTAGCGTTCCGATCAATCGTTTGAATGCGGGAGGCGAGCCGTGCCGGGCAGGAGGTCGGGTCCCGCGGCGACCATCCGTGACGTGGCACGGCTCGCGCGCGTGGACCCGGCGATCGTGTCTCGCGTCGTGAACGGGGACAAGGCTCTGACGATTCGGAACGAGACGCGCGAGCGGGTCCTGACCGCGGTGCGCCAGCTCAACTACCGCCCGAACGTCATCGCCCGGAGCCTCAAGCTCCGCGCGTCCTACGCCCTCGGGATGCTGCTCCCCGACATCGCCAACCCGATGTTCCCCGACATCATCAAGGGCGTCGAGGACGTGGCGGAGGTCGAGGGCTTCCACATCCTCCTCTCCCACATCACGTCCCAGGCCCTCGCCGGCGGCCGTCACCTCGAGCTCCTGCGGGAGAGCCGGGTCGCGGGGCTCATCGTGGCCACCGGGGCGCTCTCGAACTCGGTTATCGAGGAACTCCGCCGCTCAGGCTTTCCGTATGTTCTCGTCAACCGGCGGGCGCAGGGGATCGACCGCTACGTGGTCGTCGACGACGAGGCGGGGGCCCGGCTGGCCGTCGAGCACCTCATCGCCCTCGGACACCGGCACATCGCGCACCTGGCGGGTCCGCTCGACACCGACACCGGGCAGCGTCGTCTAGCCGGGTACCACGAGACGCTGCGGGCCGGCGGCGTCGAGCCGGACGCCCTCCTCGTCGAGGAGGCCGGCCT
>JBGQGN010000117.1:0-9084 GCA_041497395.1 Methylomirabilia bacterium | reverse complement strand
GTCCAGCTCGGTGAAGCCGGCGTAGGCCTCGCCGAGGACGTCGGCCCGCGCGTAGAGCTGGATCGTGCCCGTCTGGTCGAGAAGGTGGCCGAAGCAGGACTTGCCGTGGTGGCGGATCGACATGACGCGCCCGGCGACACTGACCGCGCCCGCCCCCCGGAGCTCGTCCTCCGGCGTCGCATCCCAGCGAGTGTGGAGGGGGCCCGCCCAGTGCGCCACCGGGAAGCTCGTGCCGAACGGGTCCACGCCCACGGCGCGGAGGGCGCGGAGCTTCTCGTGGCGCCGGCGGACGAGCTCGTTCCCTGGAACCGGCGCCTCGCCTGCCACCTCGCCTGACCCACCCGGCCGCTGATCGGACACGGTCGCCCTACCTCCGCCCCGAGAACAGGAACGCCTCGATGAGCGGATCGATGTCGCCGTCCATCACCGCGTCCACGTTACCGATCTCGACGTTCGTCCGGTGGTCCTTGATCAGCTGATACGGGGCAAACACGTACGAGCGGATCTGGCTCCCGAACGCGATCTCCTTCTTGTCCCCGGTCAGCTGGTCGAGCTCCGTCTTCCGCTTCTGGTCCGCGATCTGGTAGAGCCGCGCCCGGAGCACCCGCATGGCGGTGTCGCGGTTCCGGAGCTGCGAGCGCTCGTTCTGGCACGACACCACGATCCCCGAGGGCAGATGGGTGATCCGGACGGCCGAGTCCGCCGTGTTGACGCCCTGGCCGCCAGGGCCGGAGGACCGGAAGACGTCCACGCGAAGCTCGTCGTCCCGGACGACCACCTCGATGTCCTCGACTTCCGGCATGACCGAGACCGACGCGAAGGACGTGTGCCGGCGCTTGGCGGCGTCGAAGGGCGAGATCCGCACGAGCCGGTGGACCCCGGTCTCGCCCTTCAGGTAGCCGTAGGCGTAGTCGCCGGTGACCTCGAGCGTCGCCGACTTGATCCCGGCCTCGTCGCCCGGAAGCATGTCCACGACCTCGACCTTGTAGCCACGCCGCTCCGTCCATCGGGTGTACATGCGGAGGAGCATCTGCGCCCAGTCCTGCGACTCGGTGCCGCCGGCCCCGGCGTGGATGGAGAAGATGGCGTTCTTCCGGTCGTGATCCCCGGACAGGACGACGGTCAGCTCGAAGTCCTGCAGCTCCTTGCGAAGGCGCTGGAGGCTCGACTGGATCTCCGGCTCGAGACTCTCGTCGCCCTCCTCGAGGGCCATCTCCCAGAGGGTGCGGATGTCTCCGAGCTCGCGCGCGAGCTCCCCCGCCCGGCCGACCAGGCGCGAGAGGTCGTTGCGCTCGCGGACAAGCCCCTGGGCGCGCCGGGTGTCGTCCCAGAATCCCGCGCTCGCCATCTCCGCGTCGATGGCGGCGATGCGCGTCTCCTTCGAGGCGAGGTCAAAGATGCCCCCGGAGGTCGTCGAGCCGCCGCTCGACGTCCGAGAGCTCGCGCCGGAGCTCGCTGAGCACGGCGCTAGCTCCGCCGGCCCGCGGCGAGACCGCCCACGAGAGCGGCACCCGACATCGCCGCGCAGGCGTAGGCGAAGACGTCGCCGAAGCGCGCGTAGAAGGTGTACCCGCGCCGGAGCGGCACCTCGCCCCGGAGCGTGCCCCGCACTCCGAGCGGCAGGGTGCTCTGGATCGCGCCGGACGGAAGCACGAACGCCGACACGCCCGTGTTGGCGGCGCGCACGATCGCGATCCGGTTCTCGACCGCCCGGAGCGGCACCATCGCCAGATGCTGCAGCGGGCCGCCCGAGTCGCCGAACCACGCATCATTGGTGATGTTGGTCATGAAGCTCGCGCCCTCCGCGACGAACCGCCGGAACAGACCGGGGAAGATGACCTCGTAGCAGATGACCGTGCCGAACGGCGTGCCCTCCAGCGGGAGAATCGTCACCTGGCGGCCGGGCGTGAAGTCCCCGATCTCGGCGGCGATCGCCTCCACGAAAAAGAGGAGTCGCTTCAGGGGCACGTATTCCCCGAACGGCACCAGGTGGATCTTATCATAGCGGGCGCGCACGCCCGACGACTCCACCAGGAAGGCGCTGTTCAGGTAGCGCACTCTGCGCCCGTCGGTCTCCGCGTCGGGCACGCCGACGAGGAGCGGGACGCGCACTCCGGCCGCCAGATCGGTCAGCCAGCGGAGCGCGCCCGGCTCGAAGCGGACGTACGCGGGCACCGCGGCCTCCGGCCACACGACGAGCCGGCTCCCCGGGGCGGCGGCACGCGTCAGCTCGCCGTAGATGCGAAGCGTCTCCGCCTTGAACCCAGCGTCCCACTTCACGGCTTGCGGGATGTTCCCCTGCACGACGGCGATCGGCATCGTCGGTGCGTCCACCGGAGCGAGATGAGCATGTCCCACCAGGAGCGTGCCGGCCACCGCCGCTCCCGCGAGGGAGAGCGCGGCCGCGGCCGCCCGCCAGCGCCTTTCGACCGCCGTCCACGCGAGCGCGGTGTTGACCAGCACCAGGAGGGCGGACACACCGTACACGCCGGTCCAGGCCGCGATCTGGATCACGAGGAGGCGCCGCGACGGAACGTAGCCGAGAAGGCCCCACGGGAACCCGCTCAGCAAATACGTGCGAGCCAGCTCCCCTGCCACCCACAGCCCGGGCGCGAGCCACAGCACCCCGGCGCCGAGCCGCCCCCGAAGCCAGGCAAGCCCCCATGCCACGCCGCCCCAGAAGAGAGCGAGGTAGCCCGCGAGCGCGAGGAGCACGAGGACGGCGACCGGCATCGTCATCTGGGAGAAGGTCGTCATGGTGTGGGTCAGCCAGCGCATGAGCGGGAGGAAGAAGGCCAGGCCCGCCACCCAGCCCTCGAGGAGCGCGCGCCGGGGCGTGCCGGCCGTGACGGCCAGGGCCAGCACCGGCGCGAGAGCGACCCATCCCAGGAGGTCCCAGCCGGGCCGGGGAAACGCCAGGTGCATAGCGAAGCCGGCGACCGCCGCGACGACGAGTCGCCGCGCGCGCTCGGCCGACCGCGCGTCGCCCGCCGCGACGGGGCCGACGCCCGTCACTTGCGGTCGCGAGGACGGCCCTACGGGCAGATCTCCCGCCGCACCCGGTCGAGGAGCCCGTTGACGAAGCGGGTGGACTCCTCGGTCGAGAAGCGCCGCGCGATATCGAGCGCCTCGTTGATGGCGACCTTGGGCGGGACGTCGACGCCCCAGAGCAGCTCCCAGATCCCGGCCCGCAGGAGGTTCCGGTCCACCACCGCCATCCGGTCGAGCTCCCAGTGCTCGGCGAACCTCACGATCAGCTCGTCGATCTTGGGCTGGTGGGCCTTGACGCCTCGGACCAGCGCGTCGGCGAACGTCCGCACCTCGTCGTGAGCCGGCTGCCGTCGCCAGAACGCGTCGATCACGGGCCCGGGATCGGAATCACCCCGGACGTCCAGCTCGTAGAGGAGCTGGAGCGCGAAC
The DNA here is from genome assembly GCA_041497395.1 of Methylomirabilia bacterium. Taxonomy (GTDB): domain Bacteria; phylum Methylomirabilota; class Methylomirabilia; order Rokubacteriales; family DASRDR01; genus DASRDR01. The sequence goes on along the minus strand of JBGQGN010000117.1, from coordinate 5,664 downwards.
TCGCGAGCCTGGCGCCGGCGCCCCACGGCCTAGCGCGTGCGCCGCCGCGCGGGCGCGCGCCGCCGCTTCGAGCGGCGGAGATCCGCGAACAGCATCAGGAGCTCGAGCGCCGCGAGCGCCGCCTCCTCGCCCCGGTTGCCGACGGCGCCGCCCGCCCGCGCCTCCGCCTGTTCCCGCGTGTTGGCCGTGATGAGGCCGAACGTGGTCGGCACGCCGGTCGACCGCCCCACCTCCGAGATGCCGCGGGCCGCCTCGCCCGCCACGTACTCGAAGTGCGGCGTCTCCCCGCGGATCACGCAGCCGACGCACACCAGCGCGTCGACACCTCCGGCGGCGGCGAGGCGCCCCGCGGCCTGGGGCAGCTCGAAGGCGCCCGGCACCCAGACGATCCGCACGTCGCCCGCCCGGACGCCGTGACGCAGGAGCGCGGCGCGCGCGCCGTCCACGAGGCGCTCGCTGATGTCCTCGTGGAAGCGCGAGGCCACGATGGCCACGCGCCGGCCGGGAGCCCGGAAGCGAGGCTTGGCGGAGGGAGCGGGACCAGCCATCGCGGGCTAGGGGCGCTCCGAGAAGAGATGGCCCAGCTTGTCGTGCTTGGTCCGGAGGTAGAACCGGTTCGCCTCGGAGGGCGGGACCTCGATCGGCACCCGCTCGACGACGCGGAGGCCGTAGCCCTCCAGCCCCACGATCTTCTTGGGGTTGTTGGTGAGGAGCCGCATGGAGCGAATGCCGAGGTCGACGAGGATCTGCGCGCCGATGCCGTAGTCGCGGAGGTCCGCCTTGAAACCGAGCGCCTCGTTGGCCTCCACGGTGTCCTTCCCCTGGTCCTGCAGCTCGTAGGCGCGCATCTTGTTCAGGAGGCCGATGCCGCGCCCCTCCTGCCGCAGGTAGACGAGGACGCCCCGGCCCGCGCCAGCGATGATGGTGAGCGCCTTGGCGAGCTGGTCCCCGCAGTCGCAGCGCTGCGACCGGAAGACGTCCCCGGAGAGACACTCCGAGTGCATCCGCACCAGGATGGGATCGTCTCCGCGGATCTCACCCATCGTCAGCGCCAGGACCACGCGGTCGTCCACGGTGGTCTCGTAGGCGATGGCCCCGAAGGCCCCGTAGACCGTCGGCAGGAGCGTGGTCGCGGCCCGCCGGACCAGCTTGTCCTTCTGGATGCGATACCGGATCAGATCCTTGATGGTGATCATCCGGAGGTCGTACCGCGCGGCCAGCGCGCTGAGCTCCGGGAGGCGCGCCATCTCCCCCTGCTCGTCCATGATCTCGCAGATCACGCCCGCCGGCGAGCAGCCGGCGAACCTGGCGAGATCCACGGCCGCCTCGGTGTGGCCCGCCCGCCGCAGCACGCCCCCGGGCATCGACCTGAGCGGCAGGATGTGGCCGGGCCGCGCGAGGTCCTCCGGGAGCGTGGCCGGATCGACGAGCGCTCGGACCGTCAGCGCCCGGTCGTACGCCGAGGTCCCGGTCGTGACGCCGCGCTTGGCGTCCACGGTCACCGTGAAGGCCGTCCCCATGGGGGCCGTGTTGTCGGCCACCATCATGTTGATGCGGAGATCGTCCAGGCGCTCGCCGGTCATGGGGACACAGATCAGGCCGCGCCCGTGCTTGGCCATGAAGTTGACGGCCTCCGGCGTCACCCGGTCGGCGGCCATGACGAGATCGCCCTCGTTCTCGCGGTCCTCGTCGTCGACGACGAGGATCATCCGCCCCTGGCGGACATCGTCGATCGCTGCCTCGATCGTCGCGAAGCCGGGCCGCTCCCCGCCGCGCTCACTCTCGGTCATGACTCCCTCCTCGCCGCGTCCCGCTGCTGCGACTCCTGCCACTGCTGCCACTGCTGGACAAAGCCTCGCACGTACTTCCCGATCACGTCCATCTCCAGGTTGACCGGGTCGCCGGGCCGGCGCTGACCCAGCGTCGTCACCGCCAGCGTGTGCGGAATGAGCGCGACCGCGAAGACGTCCTCCGCGAGGGCCGCCACGGTGAGGCTCACACCGTCGACCGTGATCGAGCCCTTCGGGATCAGGAGCGGTCTGAGGCGCGCGGGCACCTCCACGTCCACTCGCGCGCCGTCGCCCTCCGGCCGGACCGCCGTGACCCGGCCCACGCCGTCGACGTGGCCCAGAACCAGATGACCGCCGAGCCGCCCGTCGAACCGGAGAGGCCGCTCCAGGTTCACCGGGTCACCGACGCCGAGGCCGCCCAGGGTCGTCACGCGCAGCGTCTCCTCCGCGAGATCGAACGCGAGCTCTCCCGGCGGGCCATCCACTACCGTGAGGCAGACTCCGCTGACCGCCACGCTTTCCCCGAGCCCGAGCCGCCAGCCCGGTTCATCCGGCACCGCCACCCTGAGCCGCCGCCCGTCCCCCGCGGTCTCCAGCCTTCCAACCCGGCCGAGCGTCTCGACGATCCCGGTGAACATGGCCTAGCGCCGGACGTCGGCCTCGACGAGCAGGTCGTCGTCGAGCCGGCGTGTGACGACGTCGGTCAGCGCGAGGGCGTCCTTCAGCGGGCGCCCGCGACCCCCGAGCGGCCCCGGGGCTTCCCGCCCCCCGAGAAGCCGGGGCGCGACGAAGAAGGCCACGCGGTCGACGAGCCCGGCCTCCGCGAGCGCGCCGCCGAGCTCCCCGCCCCCCTCGGCAAGCACCGCGATCACCTCCAGCGCTCGCAGCGCCTCGAGGAGGGCGCGGAGATCCACGCGGCCCGAGTCCCCCGGCAGCTCGAGGACCCGAACGCCCTGAGCCCGCAGCGCCGCGGCGGGGCCGGCGGGCGCCGGGGCAACGCAGGCGACGAGAGCACGCGCGGGATCGCCCGAGCGGAGGATGCGGGCGTCGCCTGGAATGCGCAAGCGGCTGTCGACGACGACCCGGAACGGCTCCTTCGTAGGCAGCCCCGGGTGCCGCACCGTGAGCCGGGGATCGTCCGCCAGCACCGTGCCGATCCCCACGAGGATGGCGTCCGCGGCGAACCTGAGCCGGTGGCCCTCGAGCCGCGCCGCCTCCCCGGTGATCCACCGGGAGGCCCCGTCTGCCGCGGCGATCTTGCCGTCGAGCGTCATGGCTGCCTTGAGCGTGACGTGCGGCCGGCCTTCCGTCACCGCGCAGAGGAACGCGCGATTCAGCGCGCGGGCCTCGACCTCGCGGACGCCCACCGTGACGGTCACGCCGGCCGCTTGGAGCCGCGCCAGACCGCGCCCGTCGACCTCCGGATGCGGGTCGCTGATGGCCGTCACGACCCGCGTGACGCCCGCCCGCACGAGCGCGTCCGCGCACGGCGGCGTGCGCCCGAAGTGGGCGCACGGCTCGAGCGTCACGTAGCAGGTCCCGCCGCGCGCGGCCGCGCCCGCCGCATCCAGCGCCGCGGCCTCGGCATGGGGTCCCCCGGCTCGGAGGTGCGCGCCCTCGCCGACGACACGCTGGTCCTTGACCAGCACCGCGCCGACCGCGGGATTCGGCGACGTCAGTCCGATGCCCCGCTCGGCAAGCCGGAGAGCCCGGTCCATCCACAGGGCGTCGCGGTCGTCTGCCGCGACGGGGGCGCGCCACTGCACGTCAGGCTCCGACCAGCGCGTCGACGTACGCGTCGGGGTCGAACGTCGCCAGGTCTTCGGCCTTCTCGCCCGCCGCCACGAGCTTGATGGGCACGCCGAGCTCGCGGTAGATCCGGACGACGATCCCGCCCTTCGCGGTGCCGTCGAGCTTCGTGAGCACGAGACCCGTCAGCCCGAGGCCCTCGTGGAAGACCCGCGCCTGGGCGATGCCGTTCTGGCCCGTGGTCGCGTCCAGAACGAGGAGCACCTCGTGAGGCGCGCCCGCGCACTGACGGCCGATCACGCGCTTGACCTTGGCCAGCTCCGCCATGAGGTTCGACTTCGTGTGAAGCCGGCCGGCGGTGTCCACGATCAGGATCTCCGACCCGCGGGCCTGCGCGGCCTTCACGGCATCGAAGGCCACCGCCGACGGGTCCGCTCCGGGGCCCTGGCTCACCACCGGCACGCCGATCCGTTCACCCCAGCGCTCGAGCTGGTCGATCGCCGCGGCCCGAAACGTGTCGCCCGCCCCGAGAAGGACCGTATGCCCCTCCTGGCGGAGCCGCCAGGCCAGCTTCCCGCAGGTCGTCGTCTTCCCGGACCCGTTCACGCCGACGACCAGCACGATCGCGGGCCGCGCGTCGAGATCGAGCGCCGCACCGGCTCCAGCCAGTGCCTCGCGCAGGTGGTCCGCCAGCGCGCGGCGGGCGTCCCCGCCCGTCAGGCGCCCGCGGCGGGCCTGCTCCCGGACACGCTCCACGAACCCCTCGGCGGTGTCGAGTCCGAGATCGGCCTGCAGAAGGAGCGATTCCAGCTCCTCCACTGTGTCGGCCTCGAGCTCCTGCCCCTGGAAGATGCGGGTGAAGCCCTCCTCGAGCGCGGCGCGCGTCTTGCCGAGCCCGTCTCTCAGGCGATCGGCGAGTCCCGACAGGAACTTCACGGCTGGGCCTCGCCCGGCACGGTCGCGTCCCGGACCACCTGACCGCGGGCGCCCAGGGCCGGCAGTGCGCGCCCGTCCAGCTCGAGCTCGACGCCTCCCGCGTTCCCGAGGGTGACGTGGAAGCGACCCGCGCTGCGCCACTCGCGCACCGAGCCGGGTGCGAGCGTCTCCTCAGTGGGCTTGGAGCCGTCTGGCCGGACGCGCACCCATGTGGTGTCGATCGCGCGCATGACAAGCACTCGCTCGACCGACCCCGGCACGCTCGAGGGGGGCCCGACGGGCGCCGTCGCGGCCGCTGGCGGTGCAGGCGCGGCCGGCGCGGTGACGGCGGCGGAAGGAGCGGGCAGCGCCGGCATGACCCGTTCCACCGGCGGCGGCGCGGTCGAAGAACGCGAAGCGGTCATCGTGGCGCCCGCTCCCCGGCTGGCGACGGCATCCGGCTGCCGGCGCCCGAGCACGAACATCCCCGCGACTCCGAGCGCCACCACCAGGACGGAGACCACGGCGACCCGTCCCCAGCGCCGCACGGCCGGCAACGGCCGCGTGGGCGGAGGCGGCGCGTGGACGGTCAGCGGCGGGGGCGGCGCCGCCTGCTCGTCGTAGAGGCGGAGAGCCTCGTCCGCGTCGGCGCCGATCTGCTCGCAGTAGGCGCGGATGAAGCCGCGGACATAGACAGGCGCCGGCATCAGATCCTGACGGTCCGACTCGAGCGCGGCCACGAGGCGGGGCACGATCCGGCTCCCGGCCGAAACGGCCTCCACGGAGAGACCGGACCGCTCACGGCCTCGACGTAGATACGCACCCACGGTGTACTTGGCGCTCATGTGCTGAATTTGCTTCGTAGTCTAGCACACGGGTCGAGTCCGAAGGGACGCCAAAGGACCATGGACACAGGGAAAACCTGCACTGTATCCGGTTGGAGACGCCATCCCACCCCGCCCTCAGACGATGGACGGCGACGAATGGAGGCGTCTCACCGGGGACATCCCGGCGGTCTCCAGGAACAGGGAAATCCTCCTTACCTAAGAATCGCGCGAAGCGGACTAGGCTAAGAAAATGTGAGGCTGGATGTTCGGGACCTTGGCAGACGATCGACGGTGCGCCCATAGAACACGTCTCAGTCGTCATCGTGAACTGGAACGCGGGCGCCACACTGCGCGCCTGCCTCACCGCGCTTTCCGCGAGCGAG
>JBGQGN010000116.1:0-9112 GCA_041497395.1 Methylomirabilia bacterium | reverse complement strand
TGTCAGTGGATGGACCCCTGGCATGCGTCGTTACGTCAACGTTCCTCCACTTCGCGTCGCTCTACTACCTCCTGCCGACCCTCCCCCTGTACCTGCTAGGTCTCGGCGGCACGAACGCGGAGGTCGGCCTCATCATCGGCATACTGGCCCTGACCTCCTTGGCCGTCCGGCCTCTCCTGGGAATCTGGATGGACCGGGCCGGGCGCCGCTGGTTCCTTCTGGCAGGGGCCGGGATCTACGTTCTCGCGTCCCTCGGGTACTGGGCGATTCGATCCGTACCCGGGCTGCTGTTCTGGCGCGTGTTTCACGGCGTCGGCCTGGCAACCTTCAGCACCGCGGCGGCATCACTCGCGGGCGATCTTGCTCCCCCGGGACGTCGCGGCGCGACCATGGGGGTGTTCGGCCTCGCTCAGGCTGCCGCGTTGACGGTGGGCCCCGGCATCGGCCGCCGCGTGTTGGCCACCTTTGGCTATCCAGGCCTGTTCGTGGCTTCGGCCGGCACCGCTCTCGCGGCCCTGGCGTGCGCCCTCGTGGTCCCTCGGAGCGCCTTCTCCAACGCGGGCCGCGCCCCTGGAGCCCTGATCGGACGCCACCTGCTCTGGGATGGGGTATCGGCCCCCGCGATCGTCCAGTTCACGGCCAGCGTCGCCTACGGCACCATCATCTCGTTCATCGCGGTCGTCGCGAGAGACCGCGGGCTGGATGTCGTGGGCACGTTCTTCGCCCTCCTGGCTCTCAGCAGCCTCGGCATTCGCCTGGTGGCGGGCAAGGCCTACGACACCTGGGGACCGGCCGCAGTCCTGACGCCCTTGCTCGTGGCGCTCGCAGTCGGGATGTGTATGCTCGCGGTCGCGGAGAGCGCCCTGCTCTTCCTGCTGGCCGCGGTGCCGGCAGGCGTCGGCATCGGTGGCACGCACACGACCCTGATCAGCTCGGTGGTGGACCGCTCACGCCCCGAGAGTCGAGCCAGCAGCGTGGCGAGCTTCGCCGCGTGCTGGGAGCTGGGAGTCGGCGGGGGCACCATCATCATGGGCCGGGTGGCCGACGCGCTCGGCTTCCAGGTGATGTTCCTGCTGGTTGCCTCGCTTCCGCTGCTGGGTCTGAGCGGTCTCCGCTGGCTCCGCGGGTGGGAAGGACCACATCCGGAGGCGGGGACCTGAGCGGGGCGGCCCGAGCGGCTGCTGATCAGCCGCCGAAGTAGTTCCCGAGGGTCTCCACTCGGCCGCCGAACGGGGCCACCTCGTCCGGATCGATCTCGACGTCGAGCACGGTCGGCCGGCCACTCTGCAGAATCGTCTGGATCAGCTCCCGATTGATCTGGCCGGGCTCCCGGATGCGGAATGCTTGCGCCCCCAATCCCTCCGCCACACGGGCGCAGTCGACTCGAGGATACCGGGTGCCGACATCGGGGCGTTTCAGCATCCGAAACGCGTGGTGGATCATGCCGTACCCCGCGTCATTCATGATGACCCAGATCACCTGCTTGCCATAGTGGACGGCAGTCGACACCTCCATGCCGTTCATGAGGAACCCGCCGTCACCCGTGATCGAGACGACGACCCGGTCCGGGGCCGCGAACTTCCCGCCGATCGCGCCCGCGACCCCGAAGCCCATCGAGGCCATGCCGGTCGCACAGAAGAACGTCCTCGGGTAGAGGCTCTGCCAGTAGTGAATCGCCCACGACCGGTTCGCTCCGCCGTCGACGAATACCAGGGCATCCCGGGGCAACGCCTCCTGGAGATCCCGCAGCAGGCGCTGGGGCTTGATCGGCACCGCGTTCGAATCCATCGTGCTGGCGTTCAGGACTCGCGGACGGTCCGGAGGCGCCGCGAGATGGCCGTTGCCGCGCCGCCAATGGAGATAGCGCTGTTGCTGCCGGCGAATCTCGTAGCAGAGCTCGGTGAGCCCGGACTTCGCGTCTCCGATCAGGGGCACGGTGACCTGGTAGTTCTTGCCCATCTCGTAGGGGTCGATGTCGACGTGGAGCAGGGCCTCGCTCGGCTGCAGCCGACGATCCCACCCCAGCGTGCCCCACTCGCTGAGACTCGTCCCCACGGCGAGGAGAACGTCCATGCCGCTTTCCAGGAGATGCCACTGCGCCAGCGGTGACCCCGAGTACCCGAACGGCCCCACCGAGAGTCGATGATCCTCCGGGAACACGCCCTTCCCCTTCGGAGTCGTCGCGACCGGTATCTCCAGCATCTCGGCGATGGCACGAATCTCGTCGGACGCGCTCGACAGGATGGCGCCGTGCCCGGCCAGGATCATCGGCCGGCGCGCTCGGAGTAGATACAGCGCCGCCTGCTTGATCGCATCCCGGTCGTAGGCGCGTGTCCGATGCACGGCCCGATTCGTCTTGACGGGTCTCTGGATCATCTGCTCCTGCACGTCGGCGGGAAGGCTCAGGTGAACTGGCCCGGGCCGCCCCCCCGTCGCCATCCGGAGCGCCTTGTGCCAGATGGCGGGAAGCCGATCCGCCCTGAACGTCAGGATGCTGTAACGCGTCACCTGCTTGAAGACGTCGACGATGTCGACGCCCTCGCTGCTGGACTCCTGGAGCGCCCCTCGTCCGAAGGACTTCGTGGCGACCTGCCCGGTGAGCACGAGGACCGGGATCGAATCGGCGTAGGCGGCGGCGATCCCGGTGATCAGGTTGGTGGCGCCGGGCCCCGATGTCGCCACGCATGCCCCGAGTCCACCGCTCGCGCGCGCGTAACCGTCGGCCATGAACGCGGCTCCGGCCTCGTGCTTCGTCATGACGATCTGGGCCTGGCGTCCGACGGTGGCGGTGAACAGGGGAAACACGGTCCCGCCAACCACGCCGAAGATGTACCTGACGCCAACGTCCGCGAGGGCTTCGATCAGATACTCGGCGACCTTGCAATCCGCCGCCGGCCCCGTCGATGTCCCGTCTCCGATGATCCTGGACTCCGGGACCATCTTCACCGTTGCGTCACCCACGGCGTGCTCCTCGTCATGAGGGAGCGAGCCAGCCCACCGGTCGGACCGGATGCGCCGACGACCCAGTCGCCTTCGCCTGATGCTACATCCGGGTTACCCCGCATGTCACGATTTCACTGCGATCGCGTAGCACATCCACGGGTGAAAGCCGTATCTGAGTGGATACGTGCAGACGAGAGTGGCGCGCCACAGCCTGGCCGCCGACGATGCGGGGAAAGGCCTTCAGGACCCGGCGAACGCCCGCTGAACGACGCGCCGCACGTCGCTGGCCGCGAAGGGCTTGCTGAGCGTCGGCGCCCCACTTTGGGTCACGAACTCCATGGCGGCACCGAGCGCGTCGCCCGTGAGGAAGACGAATCGGGTACAGAGCGCCGGATACCGCTGCTGCACCTCCCTATACAGCGTGGGGCCGTCCATCTCGGGCATACGGAGATCGCTGACAACGAGGTCGTAGGTACGCTCCGCGAGCCGCTGGAGCGCGACGACGCCGTTGGGCGCCAGGTCCACGGTGTGTCCGTCGACCCCGAGGATCTGCCCAAGGACATCGGCGATCTCCACCTCGTCGTCGACGACGAGGATCGTCTTGTCCCGGATCACGGGCTCCGGGTGAACTGGTTGCGCGACCTGCCCGGGATCGTCACGGGCCTCGAGGGGAAGCTCGATCACGAATCGCGCTCCCCCGCCCGGCTCGTCCTCGACCGCGATCGAACCTCTGTGGCTCTCGATGATGCTGTAGCAGAGGGAGAGTCCCAGCCCGGTTCCCTGCCCTGGGGGCTTCGTAGTGAAGAACGGGTCAAAGATCCTGGCACGGATCTCGGCGGGTATCCCGGACCCGCTGTCACCGACCTGGAGCACGACCCGCTCGCGGCGGCGATCGACGGCCGTCGTGATCGTGAGCCGGCGCGGCGGCGACACGCCCCGCATGGCGTGATGGGCATTCGTCACGAGATTCACGAGGACCTGGTGGAGCTGATGGGGGTCGGCCCAGATCGGGGGGAGGTCGGAGGGAAGGTTCAGCCTCAGCTCGACGCCGTCGGCCCGCAGGGGATAGGCCAGAAGCTCGACCGCCTCGCCCACGACGGAGTTCAGGTGAACGAGGCTCCGCTCCGGTTCGTGCTGGCGGGCCAGGGCCAGAAAGTTCTTGACGATCCGGGCACATCGTTCCGCCGCGGCGATCAGCTTCTCGACCGAGGCTCCGACCGAAGTCTCTTGAACCTGCCTCGCGAGGAGCTCCGCCCTGCCCATGACCACCGCGAGCGGATTGTTGAGCTCGTGCGCGACACCCGCCAGAAGCTGGCCCATCGCGGCGATCTTCTCCGTCTGGAGGAGCTGGGCCTGGGCCCGGCTCAGGTCCTCGAGCTGAGCCTGGAGGCGCCCGTAGAGCTTGGCGTTATCGATGGCGACGGCACCGTGGTCCGCCAGGACGGTTAGAAGCCGCTCCTCGTCAGCGCGGAACTCACGCGCCCGGCGACTGGTGACCGCGAGCACCCCGAGCAGCTGTCCGCCGCTCTCGAGGAAACAGGCCAACGGCGGTCCGTCCGGCTCGATCTGGGTGAGAACCCCGCCCACCGCGCCGTCCTCGGCCGTGAGGAGCCTCGAGCGTCGGACTCGACGGCTCGCCCCGCCGTGCGCGATCCGGCTCAGATCCAGGCGGGCTCGTGCTTCTGATACCGCGGACTCGTCGAGACCCTCCGATCCTGCCGGACTCAGCTCCGTTCCATCCACCAGCCAGAGTACCGCGCCGTCGGCGTGGAGTAGCTGGGTCGCTGCCTTGGCGACGCAGCGTGCGAGCTCACCGACTTCGCGCACGGCCGCCAGCATGCGGGGAACGCCGTTCAGCACGACCAGCGCCTCCCGCTCCTCGACCAGGCGATGCTGAGCGAGCACATGCTCGACGGTGTCGGGCAGCTTCGTGAGATACCCCGGTGTCTTGACGACGTAGTCCGCCGCTCCAAGCTTGAATGCCTGGACCGCCGTCTCCTCGTCCCCCTGTCCGGTGACCATGACCACCGGCACCTGCGCGCCCTCCTCCCGGAGGGCCTTCAGAACCTCGATCCCGGTGAGATCCGGCAAGCGGTGGTCGAGCAGGAGGAGGTCGTACGGGACGGCTCGGAGACGCTCGAGCGCATCGCGTCCACGCGCGACCACTTCGAGCGCGAGGTGACGTCCATGTTCGGCGAACGCGCGCCGCGTGAGCAGCGCGTCGCCCGCATCGTGCTCCGCGTAGAGCACCGAGATGGGTGTCCGCCGGATCTCCTCCGCCGCCCGGAACCACCGGTAGGCTGCGTCGAGCACCGCCGCCAGCGTGTCCAGGTAGCCCGGGCGCTTGACCATGTAGTCCGCCGCCCCGGCCTTGAGAAGGCGGACGGCGGCCTCGACATCCCCGGACCCCGTCACGAGGACCACGGGCACCGCCCACTCACGCGCCCGGACCGTCTCGAGCACATCGAGGCCGGTGCCGTCGGGCAGACGGTAGTCGGAGAGCACCAGGTCCACGTCGCCCCGCTCAAGCCGATCGGCGGCGGCCCGCACCGTCCCGACGACGGTGAGCGCGACGTTCAGGGCCGATCGCTCGAGGGCGCGCCGGGTCAGCACCTGGTCGGCCGGATCGTCCTCGACGTAGAGGACGCGAAGGCCCTCGACTGCTCGAGTCACCGGTCCTGACGCTCCCATGGGTATCGGAGATTCGTCACCATCCAGTAGAGATCGATCCGCTCGACGACCTCTTGGAACTTCTCGAACTCGACTGGCTTCACGATGTAGCTCGCCGCGCCAAGCTCGTAGCTCCGACGAACGTCCCGGTCTTCGGCCGAGGTCGTCAGGACCACGACGGGAATGTTTCGGTAGATCGGGTGTTGCTTCAGGTGGCGCAGCACCTCGAGACCATCGACCTTCGGAATCCGGAGGTCGAGGAGAATGACGCTCGGGACCGGTGCGTTCTCGGCGAACGCGCCGCGTCGCTCCACATAGTCCAGGGCCTCCTCCCCGTCCCGGACCACGTACACCGGATGCGAGATCTTGCGCCGACGGAAAGCACGGAGCGCGAGCTCGGCGTCTGCATCGTTGTCTTCGACCAGAAGGATCGGCATGGAGCTGCTCATCAGGCCACTCCTCCGTTCACGGGCAGTGCAAGCGAGAAGGTGCTCCCCCGACCCGGCTCCGAGACAGCCCAGGCTCGACCCTCGTGGCGCTCGGCCACCTTCCGCACGATTCCGAGTCCGACCCCGGTGCCCGGGTACTCCGACTGCGTGTGCAGGCGCTCGAAGATCCGGAAGATGCGGTCGTGATACTGCATGTCGAACCCGATTCCCGAGTCGGTCACGGACAGGACCACGGTGTCTCCCTCCTGGCGCGAGGCCACCGTGATGCGGCCGCCCGGCTCCGGCGTGAACTTCACGGCGTTTCCCACCAGGTTGGCCAGAGCCTCGCGGAGTCCTTGCCGCTCCGCGTGGACGGCCTCGATCTCCAGCGCCAGGTCGATCGTCAGACCCCTCTCGCGTGTCTCTTCCTGGAGATCCGCGCACACCTCCGTGAGCAGCGGTCGGAGCGTCACGGGCTCCCGGTGCAGTTCGCGCCGCTCGAGACGGGAGTACCGGAGGAGGTCGTCGATGAGCGCACCCATCCGGCTCGCCGACGACCTGATGATTCCGAGATACCGGCGTCCGGTCGCATCGAGCTGGTCCGGGTAGTCCTCCTCCAGAGCCCGCGCGAACCCGTCCATCGCCCTGAGCGGCGCCTTGAGGTCGTGCGAGACCGTGTACGTGAAGGCCTCGAGCTCGCCGTTGACGGCGTCCACCCGGCGCGTGCGCTCCTGGACCCGACGCTCCAGGTCCTCGTTGAGCCGCCGGAGGTCCGCGTCGACTCGCCGGCGCTCCTCGAGCTCACGCGCGAGATCCTGACTGCTCCGCTGGACCTCGCGAGTCTTCTCTTCGAGGGCCCGGTAGGAGCCCTCCAGGCGCAGACCCATCTCGTTGAACGACCGGGCCAGCTGCGACACCTCGTCGTCCCCCTCGACCGGGACCCGGACGCTCGCGACCTCACCCACCGCGAGCTTCTCGATGCTTCCGGTGAGGCGGAGCAAGGGGCGCGCGAGATGACGGGCGAGAGCGTAGCCGAGGAATCCCGCCGCCACGGCGCACGCGACCGCGATGCCGCCAAGCCACCATCCGAGCCGGGTGGCCGCCCCATAGGCGACGGCGGTGGGCTTCGCGGAGACGACGCCCCATCCGAGCGGCGCGATCGGGGCGAATGCGCCCAGCAGTGGCGTGTCACCGTCCCGGAGTTCGAGGCTCATGGGCCGCCCGGCCTTGATCGCGGCGAGGACCGGATCGGGAGCCTTCTTGAACGCTTCCCTGCCTCTCGCCCCAGCCGAATGCGCCACGAGGGCCCCCTGGCCGTCGACGACGTACACGACGCTGCCTTCCTCGAGCCCGATCTCGAGGAGCAATCGACTCATCCGCTCGAGCGACAAGATCCCCGCCAGGACCGCCCGCACCCCCTCGCCACCCACGAACACCGGAACCGCAATGGCCACCCCAGCACGCCCGGACGCACGTGAGATGAAGACTCCGGAGGTGGAGACGCGACCTTCCATTGCGTCGCGGAAAACGTCGCGAAACGCGAACTTTTGACCGATCGTCTCGGCCTGCGGGACGCGAGCGCGAAGCACGCCGTCGGCGTCAAGGAGGGAGACCGCATCGAACAGCGGGAAGTGGCGAAGGAGGTTGTCGAGAACCCGGCTCGCCTCCGGCCAGTTGGCGCTCGAGATCTCCGCGTTGAGCTTCGGCCGGCTCGTAGCCTCGCGCACGATGTCCGTAGCGTGCGTGACGTAGCGCTCCACGGCACGTGCGGTGAGCGTCGCGGTCGTGCGGTTGTGCGCGGCGATCCGCTCGCGCAGGCTGGCTTGGCTCATCGTCACCGCCAGCGCCCCCAGGGTCCCGAGGGCCACCAGCGTCACGAGGGCCGTCGCGAGGAAGAACTTCGTGGTCAGGCGACTCAGCCTCACTCCGCCTCCTACACACGACTGCCGCTCGACTCTTCAGGGCCCGCGGGCTACCGTGAGGAGCCGTCGACAGGCGGAACCGATCGAGCCTATGCCTGCACGCGGTGTGCCATCCCTCACCACGATCTCGATGGCCCTCAAGACGATCAATAGAAATCGCCGCTTCAAACATCGCTACGGACAGGTTTGAGGCCCGCCGTCACACCCATGACGGTTCATGAGCCCACTACTGGCAACCTTGGGCGGGCGGGATTGTCAGGTCCTGTGAGCCGCGGTGACCCATACACAGCGAACCCTCCCGGTCCTGGAATCCGAATCCGACAAATCCGCCTCGCGCCTTCGCGGCACGGAGGCGACGCTTCGCCCTAGGGTTCAGGCGAGGTCCGCGAGGGCAGACCGTACCGCTTCATCTTGACGTGGAGGGTCTTGAAGTCGGTCCGGAGGAGCCGGGCGGCCTCGGTCTTGTTCCCTCCGGAGGCGTCGAGGGCGTCGCGTATCGCCTGGCGCTCCGCGAGCGTCGCGGCCTGCTCTCCCACTTCCTTGAGGGTCCGGCGTGGTCCCGCGGCGCCGTCGCGCGCGACCGAGGAGCCGGGTTCGGTGTCACTGAGGACGCCCAGCGCCCCCGGATCGATGAGATCCGTGCTCACCAGGACGGCGCGTCGCACAACGTTCCGCAGCTCGCGCACGTTGCCCGGCCAGCGATGGGTTTCCAGCCGCGCCATCGCCTCTTCGGAGAACGCGCGGACGGGGCGCTTCAGCTCCATGCGTGTCTCCGCGAGGAACCGGTCTGCGAGATGACGGATGTCGCCGGGCCGTGACCGGAGCGCGGGCAGAACGATGACGAACTCGGCGACGCGATAGTAGAGATCCTGCCGGAACCGGCCGGCCCGCATCTGCGTCTCGAGCGAGACGTTGGCGGCGGCGATGACCCGAACGTCCACCGGCTGCGCTGCCGTAGCCCCGAGCGGCTGGACCTGTCGATCCTGGAGGACCCGGAGCAGCTTGACCTGGGTCGCCGATGAGAGATTGGAGATCTCGTCCAGGAAGAGGCTGCCGCCCGCCGCCTGCTGGAAGCGGCCCGGCTTCCGCGCGTGCGCGTCCGTGAAGGCCCCCTTCTCGTGGCCGAAGAGCTCGGACTCGATCAGAGTT
>JBGQGN010000115.1:0-9121 GCA_041497395.1 Methylomirabilia bacterium | reverse complement strand
TGGCGGTCCCGCACCCCGGCCTCGACCAGCACCTCCTCGATCGGCCGGGTCCGGCTCCGAAGGGCCTCCAGGACCGGGTGGCGGCCGGCGAGGATCAGGGACCGGTCCGCGCCTTCGGCTTCCATTTCGGGCCCACCGGCGTGTCCTCCACGATGACCCCCAGGGCGTCGAGCTCCGCCCGCAAGGCGTCCGCCCGTGCCCAGTCCCGTTGCCTCCGAGCCGCATCACGTTCCTGGACGAGGGCATCGAGCCGGGCGCGCCGTTCGGGCTCGAACACCTGGGCGCGCTCCGACTGGTTGCCCCTCATCGACAGCCCGAGCACCTTGCCGAGATCGATCAGGACGTCCACACCCTTCACGAAGTCCCGCCCGCTGCGGGTGCCGGCCCGGACTCGGTCGCGCTCGTCAGTGAGGACCGTCGCGAGCAGGTTGAGGGCTCCAATGGCCTGCGGGGTGTTGAAGTCGTCGTCCATCGCCGCGTCGAACCGCTCCCGATGGGCAGCGACCGTCCCCAGAAACGCTCCGTCCGGGCTCGGCTCCGGCTCCGCGGGCACGAGCTGACCTGCTTCGTCGACCAGCTGTCGGAAGCGGTCGAGTGGGCGCCGCATTCCCAGGACGCCCTCGTCCGAAAACTCGACGGGGTTTCGGTAGTGCGTCTGGAGGAGGTAGAGCCGCACCGCCTCAGGATCGTGCCGCCGGAGCAGGCCCTCGATCGTGAGGACGTTCCCGACCGACTTCGACATCTTGGCCGCCCCGAGGTTGACGAAGCCGTTGTGGAGCCAGTAGCGGGAGAACGGTCTCCCGGTGGCGGCCTCCGACTGGGCGATCTCGCACTCGTGGTGGGGGAAGATCAGATCCTCCCCTCCGCCGTGGAGATCGAACGTCTCCCCGAGGTAGTGCATGGCCATTGCCGAGCACTCGATGTGCCAGCCCGGCCGCCCCGGCCCCCACGGGCTCGGCCACGAGGGCTCGCCGGGCTTCGCCGCCTTCCAGAGCGCGAAGTCCCGCGGGTCGCGCTTCCGCTCGTTCACGTCGACCCGGACGCCCGCCAGGAGCTCATCGAGGTTCTTGCCCGACAGACGCCCGTACGTGGGGAACCGCGCAACCTCGAAGTACACGTCGCCGTCCACCACGTAGGCCACGCTGGCCGCCACGAGCCGCTCGATCAGTTCCACCATCTCGGGGATGTGTTCGGTCGCCCGGGGAGCCTCGGTGGGAAGCGTGACGCCCAGCTTGGCCATGTCATCCTGGTACGCCTTGATGTACCGCGTGGTCAGTTCCGCGATCGGGATCTTCAGCTGGTTCGCCCGGGCGATGATCTTGTCGTCCACGTCGGTGTAGTTCTTGACGAACGTCACCCGGTAGCGGAGGTGGCGGAGGTGGCGGACGACCACGTCGAAGACGAGCGCGCTCCGCGCGTGCCCGATGTGGGAGACGTCGTACGGCGTGACGCCGCAGACGTACATCCCCACCTCGCCCGGGACCAAGGGCGTGAAGGGCTCCTTCCGCCGGGTCAGCGTGTTGTAGATCTTGAGGCTCACGGTGCCCCCCGCTGCAGGGTCTTTCTGAGACGGGTGCCGCGGCTCAAGGGATTCAGGCTCACCACCCTCTGGGTCACCCGGCGACCTCGACCAGCGCCACCGCCATCGCGGCAATGCCCTCGTGGCGCCCGAGGGCGCCGAGCTGCTCGGCGCGCTTGGCCTTGACGCTCACCCGGTCGACCGCCAGACCGAGCGTCTCCGCGAGCCGCGTCCGCATCGCGTCGAGCCAGCCTGCGAGCCGCGGGGCCTCCGCCACGACCGTCGCGTCCACGTTCACGATGCGCCCGCCGTGGCTTCGCACCCGGTCCACCACCTCCCCCAGGAGGCGGAGGCTCGAGATCCCGCGGTACCGGGGATCCGAGTCGGGGAAATGTTGCCCCAGGTCCCCGAGGGCGAGCGCGCCGAGGAGGGCGTCCGCCACCGCGTGGGTGAGCACGTCGGCGTCGGAGTGGCCCCCCAGTCCCCGCTCGGCCGGGACCTCGACGCCCCCCAGCACGAGGGGCCGGCCCTCGACGAGCGGGTGGACGTCGAACCCCAGGCCGACCCGTGTCACCGGGCCCGCCGGCGTGGGTGCCGCGCGCCTCGCGCCCGCCCGCCGGGCTGCGCCAGGAGCCGCCGGGCGAGCGGCAGATCCTCGGGATGGGTGATCTTCAGGTTGCCGGGGAGCCCGGGAACGAGGCGGACGGGGGCGCCCAGCCGCTCGACCAGCGCGGCATCGTCCGTGCCGAGGATCCCGTCCGCCCTCGCCCGGCGGTGGGCTTCGCGCAGCAGCTCGGCCCGGAACCCCTGAGGGGTCTGGATCGCCCAGAGCCCGTCTCGCGGCACCGTCTCCTTCACCCACCCCTCGGCGCCCCGCTTCAGCGTCTCCGCGACCGGGAGGGCCGCGATCGCGGCCCCGTGGGTTCGCGTGGCCTCGACGACCCGGCGCACGAGCTCGGGCGTGATGCACGGTCGGGCGCCGTCGTGGACCAGGATCCACGGCGCCGCCGAGGGCACCGCCGCCAGGCCTCGCGCCACCGACTCCTGGCGCTCGGGCCCTCCCGCCACCACGGCGCGGACCTTCCGGCACGCGCGCAACCGGCGGCGCCATGCCTCCACGTCCTCGGCCGGAACCGCCACCACGACGCCCGCGACATCGCCGGTGGCCTCGAGGACGTCGAGGGTCCACCGAAGGATCGGGCGAGCTCCCAGCCGGATGTCCTGCTTCTTCCGGCCCATGCGGACACCTCGGCCGCCCGCCGGAACCACGACCCAGACGTCCGGTCCGCCCCCAGCGGGCCGGGTCACCGGCGGCCCGCGGCCTCTTCCTCCGCCAGCCGGGTGAAGATCATGCGCCCGGCGGCGGTCTGGAGCACCGTGTTGACCGTGACGTTCACCGTCTGGCCGATGTGGCGGCGGCCCTGCTCGACGACCACCATCGTCCCGTCGTCGAGGTAGGCCACGCCCTGGCCGGCCTCCTTCCCCTCACGGAGCACGTGGACGTGCAGCATCTCACCGGGGAGGACGACGGGGCGCAGGGCGCCGGCCAGCTCGTTGACGTTCAGGACCCGCACCCCGTGCAGCTCGGCGACCTTGTTCAGGTTGTAGTCGTTGGTGACGATGACGCCCCCGACGGCGCGAGCCGTCTCGATGAGCCGCGCATCGACCTCCCGGATCTGCGGGAAATCGAGATTGTGTAGCTCGGTCTGGATGCCGGGCAGCCGCTGGAGGCGCTGGAGCACGTCGAGTCCTCGCCGCCCGCGATTCCGCTTGAGCGGGTCGGACGAGTCCGCGATCTGCTGGAGCTCCCGGAGCACGTATTGCGGGATCAGGAGCGTCCCTTCCAGGAACCCCGCCTGGCAGACGTCGGCGATTCGCCCGTCAATGATGACGCTGGTATCCAGCACCTTGTAGCGCGCGTCGCCGCTGGTGGCGCCCGGGAACACGATGCGCGTGATGCCACCGAGCTCCTCCTCGCGGCGGAGGACGAAGACGACCCCCATGTAGGCCAGGAGCAGCGAGAGGAAGCCGCGGCCGGCCGAGGTCCCCGCCGCCGGGACGAAGACGATCAGGGCCGACGCGACGAGCTGGGCCAGGAGCACGCCGCCGAGCGCGCCGATGGCCGAGAGGAACAGCCGGGGTATCGGCAGCCGCCGGGCCGCCTGCTCGAGCGCGATCACGGCCACCCCGGCGAGCACCCCGCCCAGGACCGCCAGCGGCGCCCAGATGAACCACCGCGCGGGCGGCGCGAAGGACTCGACGAGGAGGTACCCGCCGTACCCAACCAGCGACACGAAGATCATACGCGCGATGCCGATCGCCAAACTCGCGCTGCTCCGCCGCGGCCCGCCGTCCACGCTCGCCCTCCCTTCCCCCATCATGCCCTCTGCGTCCTCCTGCCGCGTCATCCCACGAGGAGGCCGAGCGCCTCCTCCAGCGTCGTCACCCCGGTCGCCGTGAGCGGGTACCGCGCCCCGGCGACCAGGCTCGACCGCGGCACCACCGCCTGGGCAAAGCCCAGCGCCGCGGCCTCCCGGAGGCGGGTCTCGAGCCCTCCGATGGCCCGTACCTCGCCCGTGAGTCCCACCTCCCCCAGCACCACCACGTCCGGCGCCAGGGGGCGCTCCGCGTAGCTCGAGGCCGACGCCACCGCGATCGCCAGGTCCGCCGCGGGCTCCTGGCAGCGCGCTCCACCCGCCACGTTCACGAACACGTCCTGGTTCTGCAGCGGGATGCCGGCGCGCTTTTCCAGGATCGCCAGCAGCAGGCACACTCGATTGTAATCCGCGCCGAGCACGGTGCGGCGCGGCGTCCCGAAATGGGCCGGCGTGACGAGCGCCTGCAGCTCGAGGAGCAGCGGGCGCGTGCCCTCGAGCGCCGCCATGATCACGGAGCCCGCAGCCCCGCGGGGGCGCTCGGCCAGGAACATCGCCGAGGGGTTCGCCACTTCCCGCAGCCCACCGTCGGTCATCTCGAAGACGCCGATCTCGTTGGTCGAGCCGAACCGGTTCTTGACGGCCCGGAGGACGCGGTACGTCGCGTGCCGCTCGCCCTCGAAGTAGAGCACCGTGTCGACCAGGTGCTCGAGCACGCGGGGGCCGGCCAGCGCGCCCTCCTTGGTGACGTGGCCGACCAGGAACACCGCGATGCCCCGGTCCTTGGCCAGCCTCATGAGCCGCCCGCCGCACTCGCGCACCTGGCTCACGCTCCCCGGCGCCGACTCGAGATCCCCGAGGTACACGGTCTGGATCGAGTCGATGATCAGGGCCCGCGGCTCGGTCGCCGCCACGTGGGCCTCGATGGTCTCGAGCTGCGTCTCGGCCAGGATGAGGAGCTCCGACGCGGCCAGCCCGAGCCGCTCGGCCCGGAGCTTGACCTGGGCGGCCGACTCCTCACCCGACACGTAGAGGACCGGCCCCGCCGTCCCCGCGAGCGCGGCCGAGGCCTGGAGAAGGAGGGTCGACTTGCCGATCCCCGGGTCCCCGCCGATGAGGACCAGCGAGCCCGGCACGACGCCGCCGCCGAGGACCCGATCGAGCTCGCCCACGCCCGAGTGGACGCGGGCGGCCCCCTCGGCCGACACGGCGGCCAGGGGGACCGGCGCAGCCGTGGGCACTGTTCCCCGGCCTGAGGGCGCGCGACGGCTGCCGCCCGTCCCGCGGGGGACGCCCGTCCGCTCCTCGACGATCGTGTTGAACTCACCGCAGTCGGGGCAGCGGCCATACCACTTGCCCGCCTGGAAGCCGCAGGCCTGGCAGCGGTAGACGGACACGGGCCTCACGGTCGTGGGGTCCCGGCGCCAGGGGGCGGCGTGGCGCCCGTGGCGGGCGTCCCGCGGCCGATCGCGGCGCGGATGAGGGCGCGCAGGAGGAGACTCCGCTGGGCGCCTTCCAGGAACGCGGCGAGGTTCTCGTAGACCGTCGGGTCCTGGACCAGTCCGCCCAGGGTGCCCTGGCCCCCCTCGATCCGTCCCGTGATGGCGCGGAGGTCGGCCATCGCCTGGCGCAGGTCGGCCAGCGTCTCGCCGAGCTTCGCGTCGCCGCCGAGTCCCTCGGCGAGCTGACCGAGGCGCGTCAGCGCCTGCGTCGCCTGCTTGATGCTCTCCTCTCCCCCGGGCTGCGTGAGCGCCCCGAGCACACCTTCGCCCCGAAGGAGCCGCCCGGTCACCTCACGGAAGCCTCGCGCCGTCTCGCGGAGGTCCGCCGCGAGCGCCGGGTCCTCGAGCAGGGCGCGGAGCACGCTGTCGTCGGTGCGGGCGCGCTCGACGGCCTGCGCGAGCCCGTGGGCCGCCGTCACCACCCGGCGCACGGTGCGAGCCGCGTCCGGATCCCGGAGGAGCACGCCCAGCGCACCCTCGCCCCGCTCGACGCCGGTGAGCAGCGCACCGGCCCGCGCGAGCACGCCCTCGAGATCCTTCAGAACCCGCCCCTCGTCGTACACGAGCGCGTGGAGAATCCCCCGGCCTTCCTCGACCTCGCGGAGGATGCGGTTCACCCGCTCCGCGGCCCCTCGCGCCTCGGCGAGGGTCCGCTCAGCCTCGCCCGCCAGCCCGGCCGTCTGCGGATCGGCGAGCACGCGATCGATCCGGCGCACGGTCTCGCCGACCTGCCGGAGCGTCTCGCCCGCGTCCGCGAGCGCCGTCCCGAGCTTCCGATCGTAGACGAGCCGGTGGAGGACTCCCTGCCCCCGCTCGATCTCGGTCGCGAGACTCCGCAGCGCCCGCACCGTCTCGGCGGCGTCGGCTCCGGCGGAGCTCGCGGTGATGCGCGAGAGGGTCGTCCGGAGCTCGGTCGAGAGCTCGACCAGGTTGCGGAGGAGCTCCGCCCCCTGCTGGGTGAGGTGCGCCGTGTCGAACGGCTCCTCCGTCCGGAGCTCGCCGCCATCCTGGAGGACCGCCGCCCCAGGGCTTCCGAGGGTGACGTCGATGATCTTGTCTCCGAGGAGCCCCAAGGTCTCGATCCGGGCGAGGGAGTCGGCCCGGATCCGGTCCTGCACGCGCCGGGCGATCAGGAGCTCGACCCTGACCTTGGCGCTGCCGGCCTCGGGCAGCCGGATCTCCCCGACGTGCCCCACCGGGACGCCCGCCAGCCGCACCGTCGCGCCCTGGATGAGACCCCCGATCTGGCCGAAGCTCGCGACCACCCGGTACTGCCGCTCGAAGAGACCCGCCGACCGACCCAGCATGTAGACGAGCCCCGCGAAGATGAGGAGGCTCGCCAGGACGAAGGCGCCCACGCGGAGCTGGAGCGGGGTGCCCGACCCGGGCTGGGTCGCGTCCATGCTCAGCGGGCCTCGCCCGCCAGGAAGGCCCGGACCGCCGGCTGCGCCGAATGGAGCAGCGCCTCGGCGGGCCCGATCTCGGCGATCCGGCCGTCGATGAGGACGGCGATCAGATCCGACACGCCGCGCGCGAACTCGAGGTCGTGAGTCACGACCATGGCGGTCTCGGACGCACCCTCCGCCCTGAGGCTCTCGACGAGCTCGGTGATGAGCCGAGCGTTCGTCGGGTCGAGCCCGGCCGTCGGCTCGTCGTAGAGGACCAGCTCCGGGCCGAGCACGAGCGCCCGCGCGATCCCCACCCGCTTGCGCATGCCCCCCGACAGCTCGGCGGGCAGCTTGGCGTCGACGTCATGGAGGCCCACCCGCGCCAGGAGGCGATGCACCCGCTCGGCGACCTCGGGCTCCGCCAGGCTCGCGTGCTCGCGGAGGGGATAGGCGACGTTCTCGTAGACGGTCAGCGAGTCGAACAGGGCGGCGCCCTGGAAGACGAAACCCATGCGACGGCGCACGGGCAAGAGCGCCTCTTCACGGAGCGGCGTGATGTCCACGCCGAGGGTCAGGATCCGCCCGCGATCGGGCTTGATCAAGCCGGCGGTCAGCCGGAGGAGCACGGTCTTCCCCGATCCGCTGCCGCCCATCACGGTAACGGTGCTGCCGCGGGGGATCTCCAGATCGAGGCCCCGGAGGACGGGCACCGCGTTGAAGGCCTTCCCGATCCCCTCGAGCTGAACGGCCGGCCCCGCGGGGGCGCGCGGCGGCGCGCCTGGCGCCCGCCCCCCCGCGCCCTCGCCCCGCGGGTCGTGGTCCGGCCGCTCGAGCTGCCCGCTCGCTCTCACAGCAGCAAGAAGAGCTTCGTGAGGAAGAAGTCGGCGATGATGACGGCAATCGAGACCTGCACCACGGTGGCCGTCGTCGCACGCCCCAGCCCCTCGGTCCCCCCGGTCATGGCGAGCCCGTTGTGCGCCCCGATCAGCGTGACGATCACGCCGAAGAAGAAGCTCTTGCCCACCCCGGTGACGAGGTCGCGGATCACGACCCAGTAGAAGATCGTGTTCCAGTAGAGGTACACGTCGATCCGGCGCTCGTAGACCGCGATCAGCATGCCCCCCACCAGCGCGACGAAGTCGGCGAGGGTCGTCAGGAGCGGGAAGACGAACAGGGCGGCTATCACGCGCGGCACGATCAAGCGCTTGATGTAGTTCACGCCGATCGCCCGGAGCGCATCGATCTGCTCCGTCACCTTCATCGAGCCCAGCTCGGCCGTGATCCCCGAGGCGACCTTCCCCCCGACCAGGATCGCGGTGAGGACCGGTCCCAGCTCGCGCAGGACGGACAGCCCGACGAGCGGACCCACGTAGAGATCCGCGCCGAAGCGCGAGAGGTAGACGGACGACTGGAGGGCGAACACCATGCCCGTGAAGATCGCCGCCGTGCCCGCGACGACGAGCGAGCGGACGCCCATGCCGTCGAACTCGGCGATGACGAGCGGCACGTAGCGGCGCGGGAGCCAGCCGTTCCGCAGGACCTCCCAGGTGAGGAGCGCGAGACCGCCCCAGTACGCCGCGACGTGCCGGGCGCGGGGCCCGACGAGCTGCCAGCCGGCGGTCATCGTGACGCCCCCGTGAGGGCGAAGCCCCCCGAGAAGCGCTCGAAGTCCGGGGCAAGCGCCGAGAGCCCGTCGGGAGGGGCCACGCCGACCAGGTCGTAGACGCAGCCGGCCCCCCGGAGCGTCACCGCCCGCACCGCGATCGGTACGCCGTCGAGCGTGGCGCGGAAGCGCTGGGCCGCGCCGGGAAGCCCTCCGACCGTCACCGGCGTCTCGACGAGGTCCTGGACGTCCCGGAGGCCGAACCGGAGGTGCCGGACGAGCACCGGGAGCGGGCGCGCCGGGGGCTTGCCCTCGCAGGTGGCGTGGGCCATCAGCCCGGCCGCGGCGTCCGCCCGCCGGAGCGCCAGGTCCGCTTCGCCTTCGATCCGCGTCCAGCCGTCCGGGGCGCCCACGCGATACCCCTTCCGTGCGACCACGTAGCTCCCGTCCTGAAGACGTACCCCGCCGCACCCTGCGAGCCCGGTGAGCAGAGCCGCCACCGCCAACAGCCTCCGGAGCCACACGCCCCGGCGCCCTGGTATCGCTCAGTCCTCCTGGGAGGGCGCGGTCGCGACGTCGCGCGACGGCGGCCCGTCGGCCGGGCGGTGCCGACGGCCCAGCTCCGCGAACACGTGGCGCGCCGAGAGACCCCGGGCCCCCATCAGCACGAGCGTGTGGAACCAGAGGTCGGCCACTTCGGCGATGAGCCGCTCGGAGCCTTCCGCGAGGGCCGC
>JBGQGN010000114.1:0-9121 GCA_041497395.1 Methylomirabilia bacterium | reverse complement strand
GGTGTTGGTGAACGAGCCCGGCAGGTGCTTGGTGACGACGGGCTCGCCCGGTGCCGGCCGGGCCGCCGGGTGGATCTCGAGCGCCGGGCTGCCGGGCACGAACGTGGTCGGATTCGGCCGGCGGCTCTCGTGCACCACGTGGACCACCGGCATGCCCCCGGCGCGGGCCCAGGCGAGGAGATCCGCGATGCGCTCGACGGCGCGGGGGGCGTCAGGGAGGACGACCTTCCCGATCGGCGCGAAGTATTCCTGCTGGGCGTCGATGACGAGGAGCGCGGTCTTCTCCATCGAAGGGCCTCGCTTTCCGGGGGCGGGGGCCGTGCGGGCGCATGCTACCATGCCGCCTCGGTGGACCACGCGCTCGGGCTCGGTGGCCTCGGCGGCGTCTCGGGCGGGGCGTCCCCTGCCTCCGCCGGGCCGGCGCCACGGCGGCGCGGGCCGTGCCAGCCTGGCCGCCCCACCCGTCCCCTGAGTCCCCGCGCGGCGCGGGGCGCCCCGTGAGCCCGGAGCGCGCGCACCACCACCACCGCGGTCACGGCGGGCCGGCGCGGGCGCACCGGGGGCGTCGCGGATTCATGACCGGCGTGCTGCTGATGGCCGGGAGCTTCCTCGTCTATCCGGCGTACCCCATCCTCGTGCTCTGGCCGGCGACCGAGCGCGCCCGGGTCGGGATCACGCTGGTGGCGGCGGCCCTGTCGTGGGCCGTGTTCAGCGCCGGGCTCTACCTGGCGGGCCGGCGCGGGTGGGTGTGGCTCAGGCGCCGGTGGAAAGGCCGGGGTCCGCGGCACGCGCCGCCGCCGCCCTCCGGGACCCCGTGATAGACTGCCGACCGGACGGCCCAGCATGCTCGACGTCCTGATCGCGGGCGGCCTCGTCATCGACGGCTCCGGCAACCCGGGCTACTACGGAGCGGTCGGGATCGAGGGAGAGCGGGTGCGGCTGTTCCGAGGCGCCCTCGACGGTGTCCAGGCCCGCCGCACGCTCGACGCGACGGGGCGGGTCGTCTGCCCCGGCTTCATCGACATGCACGCGCACTCCGGCCTGGTCATCCTCGCCGAGCCCCTGCACGAGCCCAAGGTCCGGCAGGGCGTCACGACCGCGGTCATCGGCATCGATGGCTGCTCCTACGCGCCGTTCCATTCCCACGCGGACCTCGAGGCGTTCATCGAGATCAACGCGGGGCTCGACGGCTGCCCGCCGCTGCCCGGCCGGTGGGCGACGGTCGAGCAGTACCTCGACCTCTTCACGAACCGGGTGGCGGTCAACATCGTCTACCTGGTCGGGAACTCCCCGCTCCGGGTCTGCGCCGTCGGCTGGGAGGATCGCCCCGCGCGGCCGGCGGAGCTCTCGAATCAGCGCGCGCTCCTCCGGACGGCGATGGAGGAGGGCGCCTGGGGCATGTCGACCGGGCTCGACTACCCGCCCGGGAGCTATGCCGACACCGACGAGCTCGTCGGGCTCTCCGAGGAGGCGAGCCGGCTCGGCGGCATCTATCACACGCACGTCCGCTACAGCCTGGGCGATCGCTTCCTCGACCCCTTCCGGGAGGCGCTCGAGATCGGCCGCCGGGCCCGCATCCCCGCGCACATCACGCACTTCTACCAGCGGACGACGGCGCCCGGTGGCGCGGCGCGGATGCTCGGCCTGGTGGAGGACGCGCGCGCGGGGGGGCTCGACGTCACCTTCGACGGCTATCCCTACGCCTACAGCTCGACGCGCCTGAACATCGTGATCCCGCAGTGGGCGTTCGACGGCGGCCTGGCCGCGCTCCGGCGGAATCTCGGCGACCCCGAGGCGCGCGCCCGGATGAAGAAGGAGATGGGGCCGCGGGCGGCGTCGTGGCACGACATGTGGGTGACGCACTTCAAGCGCCCGGAGCACCATCGCTTCGAGGGGCGCTCCCTCGCCGAGGTCGCGGAGCTCATGGGGCTCGACGTCGTGGACGCGATTTGCGAGCTCCTCCTGCTGGAGGACCAGCAGGTCTCCTTCGTGTCCGCCGGGGCGAACATGGCGACCATGCCGCGCTTCGTCAGCCACCCGCTCTACATGGTCGGCAGCGACGCGGTCCTGATCGGGGACTATCCGAGCCCGCGGACGTACGGCACCTTCCCGGTGATCCTGGCCGAATTCGTCCGCGAGGAGCGCTGGCTCGGATTGACGGACGCCATCCGCAAGATGACCTCGTTCCCCGCGCAGCGCCTGGGCCTGCCCGACCGCGGGCTCCTCCGGGACGGGTTCAAGGCCGACGTCGTCGTCTTCGACGCCCAGACCGTGAAGGCGCCGGCCACGCGGCGCGAGCCGAAGCAGTTCCCGATCGGCATCGAGCAGGTGATCGTGAACGGGCGGGTCGTCGTGGACCAGGGACGCCACACCGGCGTGCTCGCCGGGCGGGCGCTCCGGCGCGGCCGCGCCTCAACCTGAGCCCCCGGACGGTGCCATGAACTTCGACCTCAGCGAGCCCCAGCGCCAGATCCGCGACCTGTGCCGCGAGTTCGTCGAGCGCGAGATCTGCCCCCGCGCGGCCGAGATCGACCGCACGGACGAGTTTCCCTGGGATCTCTACAAGCGGATGGCCGAGCTCGACCTCCTCGGGATGACGGTGCCGCCGGAGTACGGGGGCTCGGGCGCCGACGTCGTCAGCTGGTGCGTCGCCCAGGAGGAGCTCGCCCGCGGATCGGCCGTCGTGTCGGACGCCCAGCTCCTCTGCAAGCTCATGTGCGACATGCTCCTCCACAACGCCTCCGAGGAGCAGAAGCGCCGCTACCTCCCGGCGATGGTGCGGGGCGAGAAGATCTGCTGCATCGCCCAGACCGAGCCCGGCGCCGGTTCCGACGTCGCGGGGGTGCAGACGACGGCCACGCCGACCGCCGACGGCGGCTGGGTGCTGAACGGCACGAAGCGCTTCATCACGGAAGCCCTCCTCTGCGATCTGGCCGTGGTGGTCGCCACGACCGATCGGATGAAGGGGCGGGAGGCGATCGCGCTGTTCCTCGTGGAGATGGGCGCGCCCGGCTTCTCGCGCGGGGGCAAGGAGCATCTCCTCGGGATGCGCGGCCTCGCGACGGGCGAGCTCGTCTTCGACGACTGCCGGGTGCCGGCGAGCGCCCTCCTGGTCCCGCCGGGCGCCGGCTTCCGGCGCGCGATGATCTCCCTCGACGCCGGGCGGATCGGGATCGGCGCCCAGGCGCTCGGCATCGCCCAGGCGGCCATGGAAGCGGCCCTCCGCTACGCGAAGGAGCGCTCGGCCTTCGGCCAGCCGCTCGCGGGCTTCCAGGCGATCCAGTTCCTGCTGGCCGACATGTCGGCGGCCATCGAGGGGGCGCGCCTCCTCCTCCGCAAGGCCGCCTTCCTGAAGGACCAGGGGCGCCCCATCATCCGCGAGGCGGCGGAGGCCAAGCTGGTCGCCTCCGAGGTCGCCCAGCGGGTCGTGACCGACGCGCTTCAGATCCACGGCGCCGCCGGCTACTCGACGGAGTTCCCGCTCGAGCGTCTCTACCGGGACGTCCGCGTGTACCAGATCTGGGAGGGCACGAGCCAGATCCAGCGTGTCGTGATCAGCCGGCAGCTCCTGAAGTGACCGGCCCGCCCCGGGCCGCCAGAGACCGAACGCCGTGCCCTCGATCGGTCGCCGACCATGACCCCCCAGACCAAAAGCCGTGAACCCCCAGGCCGAAGGCCGTGAACCCCCAGGCCGAAGGCCGTGAACAGGGAGCGAGGATAGCCGAGTGAGCACACTGACGCCCACGAAGAACCTGCTCGATCTCTCCGGCCGTGTCGCCGTCGTCACCGGCGGCACCAAGGGCATCGGTGAGGCGATCGTCCGTCACCTCGCCGTCGCCGGCGCCCGCGTCGTCGCCGTCAGCCGGTCGGCGCCCGCAAGT
The DNA here is from genome assembly GCA_041497395.1 of Methylomirabilia bacterium. GTDB lineage: Bacteria > Methylomirabilota > Methylomirabilia > Rokubacteriales > DASRDR01 > DASRDR01. The sequence goes on along the minus strand of JBGQGN010000114.1, from coordinate 5,240 downwards.
CCGGCGGGGCCGGCCCGGGATGGCGAGGTGACCACGCTGGCGGCGGACGTCGCGAAGAAGACCGAGGTCGACCGGATGGTCGAGGCGGTCGTCGCGCGCCACGGGACCGTCGACATCCTGGTCAACTGCGCGGGCACGGCGAAGCGCGCCCCGGCTCTCGAGCAGGCGGAGGCCGACTGGGAGTACATGATCGAGCTGAACTTGAAGGGCACCGCGTGGGCCTGCCGCGCGGTGGCGCCCGTCATGCGGCGGGCGGGCCGCGGGCGCATCGTCAACATCACCTCCATCGGCGCCGAGTTCGGGCTCGTCAACCGGGCGGCCTACTGCGCGACGAAGGGCGCGGTGGCCCAGCTCACGCGCTGCCTCGCGCTCGAGTGGGGCCCGCACGGGATCACCGTGAACGCGGTCGGACCCGGGATCACCGTGACGCCGCTCGTGCGGCCCTTCCTCGACGCCAACCCCGGGAAGGAGGAGACGATGAACCGCAAGATCCCGCTCGGGCGGCTGGGCCGGCCGGACGACATGGCAGGCGCGGTCGCCTTCCTGGCGTCGGACCTGGCGGCGTACGTCACCGGGCAGACCATCTACGTCGACGGCGGGTGGGGCGTTGGCGACCGCGACTGGTGAGACGGCCCCGCGCGACTGGGGCCCCGCCCTCCAGGCGATTCCGCTCGGGCACACGGAGTCCGTCCGCAAGACCGTGGGCGAGTCCGATGTCTACCTGTTCGCCGGGATCACCGGGGACTTCTCGGGGGTGCACGTCGACGAGGAGTTCTCGAAGGGCACCCGGTTCGGCGGGCGCATCGCCCATGGCGCCCTCCTCGTCGGCTTCGTCTCCACCGTGATGGCCCGGATGACCGCGCTCCTGCCGCCGCCGGGCGGCGTCTCCTCCCGCTACGAGGTGAAGTTCGTCGCCCCCGTCCGGATCGGGGACACGGTGACCACGGCCCTCACGCTCGCCGAGACGCGGCCCGAGCGGCGGGAGCTCGTGTTTCGGGCGCGCACGACCAACCAGCGCGGCGAGACCGTCCTCGAGGGACAGACCGTCATGAAGCTCATCTGAGCGCGGGGGCGGCGCCCTCGCCGCGGCCCCGGCACCGCGTGCTATACTCCGACCCACTGCAAGGAGCCCCTCGCGAGGAGGTGTCCATGTCGTCACGCCCCGGGCTCGACCGGGCGCGGCTGCGCTCGGCGCTCCAGGCGATCGTCGGCCCCGACGGCGTCCTGACGGAGCCCGACGAGCTCCTGGTCTACGAGTCGGACGGGCTCACCATCTTCCGCGCCACCGCCGACGCCGTCGCCTTCCCGCGCTCCACCGCGGAGGTCGCCGCCTGCGTCCGGCTCGCCAACGCGGAGGGCCTGCCGTTCGTCGCCCGCGGGGCGGGGACCGGCCTCGCCGGCGGGTGCCTGCCGAGCGAGGGCGGCCTCGTGATCGCGCTCACCCGCATGGCGCGGATCCTCGAGGTCGACTACGCGAACCAGATCGCCGTGGTCGAGCCGGGCCTGGTGAATCTCCACCTCTCGCAGGCGCTCGGCCCCCGGGGCTTCTACTACGCCCCGGACCCCTCGAGCCAGCTCGCCTGCACGATCGGCGGCAACGTCGCCAACAACTCGGGCGGCCCGCACACGCTCAAGTACGGGGTCACGACGAACCACGTGCTCGGGCTCGAGGTGGTGCTGCCCGACGGCGAGATCGTCTGGCTCGGGGGCAAGGTGCGGGACCCGCAGGGCTACGATCTCGTCGGCCTCTTCGTGGGCTCGGAGGGGACGTTCGGTATCGTCACGAAGGTCGTCGTGCGGATCGTGCGGCGGCCCCCGGCGGTCCGCACGCTCCTCGCGGTGTTCGACCAGCTCGACCAGGCGTCGCAGACCGTGGCGGCGATCACGGCGCGCGGGCTCACGCCCGCGGCGATCGAGATGATCGACCAGCTCACGATCCAGGCGGTCGAGGACGCGTTCGGCGCCGGCTACCCGCGCGACGCGGCGGCGGCGCTCCTCATCGAGCTGGACGGGCTCGACGTCGGGCTCGACGAGGAGGCCGCGCACGTGGTCGCCGCCTGCCGCGAGAGCGGGGCGCGGGAGGTCCGGCTCGCCCGGAACGAATCCGAGCGCCAGCTCCTGTGGAAGGGGCGCAAGCACGCCTTCGGCGCCTACGGGCGGATCGCGCCCGCGTACATGGTGATGGACGGCGTGATCCCGCGGACGCGGCTCCCCGAGGTCCTGCGCAACATCGAGCGGATCGTCACGACCCACGCGCTCCGGGTCGGGAACGTCTTTCACGCGGGCGACGGCAACCTCCACCCGAACATCCTCTACGATCCCAGGAAGCCGGGCGAGGAGGAGCGGGTGCTGGCGGCGGGCGCCGAGATCATGCGGGCCTGCGTGGACGTGGGGGGCACGATCTCGGGCGAGCACGGCATCGGCCTCGAGAAGCGCGACTTCATGCCGTGGATCTTCTCCGAGGCCGATCTCGCCACGATGGCCGCGATCAAGGCCGTGTTCAATCCCACCGGGCGGTGCAATCCGGGCAAGGTCTTCCCGACCCGCAAGTCCTGCGCCCCGGGGGAGATCGCCTACCAGCCGCATCCGCTCGAGGCCAGCGGGCTGATCCAGCGCCTGTAGGGCGCGCCCGGGCGCGCCGGCTCGCATGACCGCCACCCTGCTCCGGAGTCTCGCCGAGATCGTCGGACCGGCCCACTGCCTGGGCGGCGCCGATCGGGCGCCCTACGTCGCGGACGGGCGCACCCCGTGCGGGGTCGTGTTACCGGGCTCGGCCGACGAGGTGGCGCGGGTGGTGCGGGCCGCCGCGGCGGCGGGGGTGACGGTGGTCCCGTGGGGCGGGGGGACCCAGATGTCCCGGGGCACCCCGCCGCGGGACGGCGCGCTCGTCGTCGGGCTCCGGCGCCTCGGGCGCGTCCTCGAGCACGAGCCGGGCGACCTCACCGCCACGGCCGAGGCCGGGATCACGCTCGACGCGCTCCAGGTCGCGCTGGGGACGGGCGGCCAGTGGCTCCCGCTCGATCCCCCGGCGCCCGGGACGGCAACGCTCGGGGGCGTCCTGGCGGCCAACGCCGCCGGGCCCCGGCGGCAGGGGTACGGCACCGCGCGGGACCTCGTCATCGGGATGCGCGTCGTGGCGGCCGATGGCCAGCTGATCCGGGCGGGCGGGAAGGTCGTGAAGAACGTGGCCGGCTACGATCTCGTGAAGCTCTACATCGGATCCCTCGGCACGCTCGGCATCATCGTGGACGCGACGCTCAAGCTCCGCCCCCGGCCGGAGGCGGAGGGCGCCTGCTGGGCGACATTCGCCACCCTCGACGCGGCGGCGGGCGCGGCCGGGGTCCTCGCGGGCTCGGAGCTCGGCCCGGTGGCGCTGACGCTCCTGGACGCGCGGGCCGCCGCCGCGTGCGCGCCTGTGGTCGGCCTCCCGGCCGCCGCCGCCCCCGCCGTCCTGGTCGCGTTCGACGGCCTTGCCCGCACCGTCGCGTGGGCGGGGGAGGAGGCGGCCCGGCGGCTTCGCGCGGCAGGGGCGCGCGCCGTCGAGGGGCTCGACGCCGGAGGGACGGCGCGCGCGCTCGGGGCCGTGCGCGAGACGCGGCGCCTTCTCGCGAGCCCGGTGGCGATCGCGACCGTGGGCGTGCTCCCGGCGGATGTCGGAGCATACCTCGGGGCGGCCCAGACGACCGCCCAGGCGGGAGGGTTCGAGCTCGCCGCCGTGGCGCACGCGGGCCACGGGCTGGTGACGCTCGTCCTCGCCCCCGGCGGCGCGCCCCGCCCGGCCGCCGCCACGGCCGCGGTGCTGGCCGCGTGGCGCGATGCCGCGCGGGCGCGCGGCGGGCACCTCGCCGTCGAGTGGGCGCCGCTCGGCGTGCGCGAGGCGTGCCCGGTGTGGGATCCCCCGGGGCCGGGCGTGGATCTCATGCGAGGGCTGAAGGCGCGGCTCGACCCGCAGGGTGTTCTGAATCCCGGCCGCTTCGTGGGCGGCATCTGATGGGCCGGGGGCGCGGCGCATGACGACGGCGACGACCACCCCCACCCCGCCCGGCGTGGCGCCGCCCGCGGCCCGGCGGCCGGGCGTCCTCGCCGAGCTCGAGTACGGGCAGCTCCTCCAGTGCGTCCATTGTGGCTTGTGTCTGCCGAGCTGCCCCACGTACGCCGAGCTCGGGCAGGAGCCCGACTCGCCGCGCGGCCGCATCTACCTCATCAAGGCGCTCGCCGACGGCCGGATCGAGCTCTCGGACTCCGCGGCCGAGCATCTCTCGCTCTGCCTCGGATGCCGGGCGTGCGAGAGCGCGTGCCCCTCGGGCGTGTCCTACGGTCACTTGATCGAGGCGGGCCGCGCGGAGCTCGAGGCGCGGCGCCCGGGCTCTCCGATGCGGCGCCTGGTGCGGCGCGCCGCGTTCGACGGGCTCCTGCCCCGGCCGGCCCTCCTGCGCCTCGTCGCGGGCGCGCTGCGCTTCTACCAGCGGAGTGGGTTTCAGCGCCTCGTCCGCGCGAGCGGCCTCCTGCGCCTGTTTCCGGCGACCCTCGCGGCGTCGGAGGCGCTCCTGCCACCGCTGCCGCCGGCGGGTCGGGGCGGCGCCCTGCCCGAGATCATCCCGGCGCGCGGGGCGCCGCGGGGGCGGGTGGGGTTTCTTCACGGCTGCGTGCAGGACGCGGTGTTCCGCCCGCACAACGAGGCGACCATCCGGTGCCTCGTGCGCCAGGGCGTGGAGGTGCGGGTCCCGCGCGCCCAGGGCTGCTGTGGCGCGCTCCACGCTCACGCCGGCGAGCCCGAGCGCGCCCGCGCCCTGGCGCGCGCCACCATCACCGCGTTCGAGGCCGCCGCGGTGGAGGCCGTCGTGGTCAACGCCGCCGGGTGCGGCGCGCACATGAAGGCCTACGGGCATCTGCTCCGCGGGGATCCGGCGTGGGCCGGGCGCGCGGCGGCCTTCGCCGGGACGGTGGTGGACGTCACCGAGTTCCTCGCGCGCGCGCCGCTGGCGGAGCCCCTCGGGCCGCTCCCGCTCCGGGCGACGTATCACGACCCGTGTCACCTGGCGCACGGGCAGCAGGTCCGGAGCGCGCCCCGCGCGCTCTTGCGGGCCGTGCCCGGGCTCGAGCTGATCGAGCTCGGCGAAGCCGAGATGTGCTGCGGCTCGGCGGGGATCTACAACCTGACCGAGCCCGTGATGGCGCAGCGGCTGCTCGATCGCAAGATGGCCCACGTCGAGGCCACGGGCGCCGCGACCGTGGTGACG
>JBGQGN010000113.1:0-9138 GCA_041497395.1 Methylomirabilia bacterium | reverse complement strand
GGCGCCATGTCCGCGACGAACCTGCTCGAATTGACTCCCGATGAGATCGTGACGCTCGTCGAGGGTCTCGGGCAGCCAGCGTACCGGGGCCGCCAGCTCGCCACCTGGATCTACGTGAAGGGTGTGGCGGACTTCGGCGCGATGAGCGACCTCCCGCGCGAGCTGCGCGACCAGCTGTCCTCCCTGGCCGTCGTCTCGCCACCTGACATCGGTGAGCGCCACGTCTCCCGGGACGGGAGCACCAAGCTCGGGCTCCGGCTCGGCGACGGCCGGATGATCCAGTCGGTGGTCATGCCCGACGGCGACCGCCTGACGCTCTGCGTCTCGACCCAGGTCGGCTGCGGGTTCGGGTGCGCGTTCTGCCTCACCGGGACGATGGGGCTCGTGCGGAATCTCACCGCCGGCGAGATCGTCGGGCAGGTGTGGGCGGCGCGGGCCACTCTCGAGCCGGGGGCCCGGCTCACCCACGTGGTCTTCATGGGGATGGGCGAGCCTCTCGCCAACTATGCGGCGACGGTGAAGGCGCTGCGCATCCTCATCGCGCCCCTCGGGTTCGGCTTCTCGCCGCGCCGCATCACCGTGTCCACGGTCGGCCTGGTGCAGGGTCTGGAACGCCTGGCCCGGGAGAACCTCCGGGTGAACCTGGCCATCTCGCTCCACGCCGCGACCGACGAGGTGCGGAGCGGTCTCATGCCCATCAACCGCGGCTGGGGTCTGGACGATCTCCTCGCGGCGTGCCGGCGGTTCCCCCTGCCGGTCCGCCAGCGGATGACGTTCGAGTACACGCTGCTGGACAAGGTCAACGACTCCGCGGAGGATGCCCAGAGGCTCGTGCGCCGGCTCCGCGGCCTCCGGGCCAAGGTCAACCTGATTCCGTTCAACGAGTGGCCCGGCGCCAGCTTCCGGCGGCCGCCGCCCGCGCGCATCCTCGCGTTTCAGCAGGCGCTCCTCGACGCCGGCCTCACCGCCACGATCCGCTGGTCCAAGGGCGAGGACGTCGGCGCCGCGTGTGGCCAGCTCGCCTCCTAGGGCTGACGCCGTGACGCCCACGCCAGTCGCGGAGGCGCTGCCGGAGGGAAGCCAGCGTCGGGGTCTGACCCCGGTGACCGTCGCGTTCGCGACGCTCGGGTGCAAGCTGAACCAGTACGACACGACGGAGGTCCAGGCGCTGCTGGAAGCCGGGGGATTCCGGACGGTCCCGTTCGAGACCCCGGCGCAGGTCTACGTGATCAACACCTGCACCGTGACGGCCCGGGCCGACTACTCGGATCGCCAGGCCATCCGCCGCGCCGTCGCGCGGAATCCCGAGGCGGTGGTCGTCGTCACCGGCTGCTACGCCCAGACCAACCCGGACGCCGTCGCGGCCATCCCCGGGGTGGACCTGGTCCTCGGCACCCAGGACAGGCACGCCCTGCCGGCCCTCCTCGACCAGGCCCGGAAACGCGCGCGTCCGCTCGTGCAGGTGAGCGACGTCTTCCTGGCGCGGGCGCTCCCGACCACCCAGATCCGACGATTCACGCCGGGCTACACACGGGCCTTCGTGAAGGTCCAGGACGGCTGCCAGCACCGCTGTAGCTTCTGCATCGTGCCGTTCGCCCGGGGCGGGAGCCGGAGCCAGGCCGTCGAGGTCGTCGTCGAGCAGATCGAGGGGCTCGTCGGCGCCGGCTACGCGGAGGTCGTCCTCACCGGTGTGGACCTCGGCCACTACGGCTGGGACCTCAGCCCCCGGACGACGCTCGGGGCCCTGGTGCGGCGGCTCCTCGACGTCCGCGGGCTCGCCCGGCTGCGCCTGTCGTCCGTGCTGCCGGCCTACTTCAGCGAGGAGCTGGTCGAGCTGATCGTCAGCGAGCGCCGGGTCTGTCGTCACCTCCACGTGCCGCTTCAGTCCGGCTCCGACCGGGTGCTCCGGGCGATGCGGCGACCGTACAACACCCGGATGTACCGCGCGCTGATCGAGCGCCTTGCGGCGGCGATCCCCGATCTCGGCCTCGGGGCCGACGTCATCACGGGATTCCCCGGGGAGACTGACGCCGACTTCGACGCGACCGAGGCGCTCGTCGAGGCCCTGCCGTTCACCTATCTCCACGTCTTCTCGTACTCGGACCGCCGGGGAACCGAGGCGGCCCGCGGACAGGCGCCCCGCGTACCGCCCGAGACGATCAGGCAGCGCACGGCCCGTCTCCGGCGCCTCGGCGCCGCCAAGCAGCTCGGGTTCCGGCGGGCCCAGATCGGCCGCGAGCTTCCCGTGCTCGTCCTCGAGCACCGCGAGCGAGAGACGGGGCGGCTCGTCGGTCTCACCGACAACTACCTGGAGCTTGCCTTCCCCGGGCCGGACGCGCTCATGCGCGGGTTCGCGCGAGTCCGGGCGACCGGCCAGGACGGGGCGAGACTGGTAGGAGCGCTCGTCAGCGATGGGTGAGCCGCGAGTCGGCATCATCGGGGGCAGTGGGCTCTACGAGCTGGAGGGCCTCACCGATGTCCGCTGGCACCGGGTGCGAACGCCCTTCGGCGATCCGTCCGATGCCTACTGCATCGGCCGCCTGGGCGACCGCGAGATCGTGTTCCTCCCGCGCCACGGGCGCGGTCACCGGCTGATCCCCTCGGAGCTGCCCTTCCGCGCGAATCTCTACGGGATGAAGGCGCTCGGCGTGGAGTGGGTCATCTCCGTGAGCGCGGTCGGCAGCATGCGCGAGCGGATCGCGCCCCTCGACCTCGTCATCCCCGACCAGTTCTACGACCACACGAAGCGGCGCATCCCCTCGTTCTTCGAGGAGGGGATCGTGGCGCACGTCTCGATGGCGGAGCCCGTGTGCCCCGATCTCGCGGGCGCGCTCCAGGCGGCCTCCGCCGAGACCGGGGCGACCGTCCACCGGAGCGGCACGTATCTCTGCATCGAGGGCCCGCAGTTCTCGACGAAGGCCGAGTCCCGGATCTACCGAGGCTGGGGCGTCGACGTCATCGGGATGACGAACGTCCCCGAGGTCAAGCTGGCGCGCGAGGCGGAGCTCTGCTACGCGACGCTCGCGCTCGTCACGGACTACGACGTCTGGCACGAGACCGAGGCCGAGGTGACGGTCGAGGCGGTCGTGGCGAACCTCATGAAGAACGTCGCCACTGCCAAGAACGTGCTGAAGCGCGTCATCCCGCGGCTCCACGGGCCCCGGACCTGCGCCTGCCCGGGACTCCTTCGGAACGCCGTGATCACATCTCCGGCGGCGTTCCCCCCGTCGGCCCGGCGGCGGCTGGACCTCCTGATCGGGAAGTACTTCCCGCCGACCCCGCCGGCGCCGACCACGCGGCCGCGCCGCCCGGCGGCACCGCTCCGTACCCCCCGGCGCGGGGCCAAGAGCCCGAAGGACAGTGGAGCGCGCCGTGGCTGACCTTCTGGTCACGGGCACGCTGGCGCTCGACGACGTCCGCACGCCCTTCGGCGAGGTCGCCGACGCTCTCGGCGGATCGGCCACGTTCTTCGCCTACGCCGCTTCCTTCTTCACGGACGTCAAGCTCGTCGCCGTGGTGGGGCACGACTTTCCCAAGGAGCACCTGGAGCTCCTGGCCGACCGCGGCGTGGACCTCGCCGGCGTGCAGGTCGCGGACGGAGCGACCTTCCGCTGGACGGGGGAGTACGGCTACGATCTGAACGAGGCGAAGACGCTCGACACGCGCCTGGGGGTGCTCGCCGACTTCAAGCCCGAGCTGCCCGGGCACTTCCGCAGTTGCCCGTTCGTCTTCCTGGCCAACCTCGACCCCGTGATCCAGCTGGACGTGCTCCGGAGCATGGAGCGCCCGCGGCTGGCCGCGCTCGACACGATGAACTTCTGGATCAAGGGGAAGCCCGAGGCCCTCCGGGTGGTTCTGCGCGAAGTCGACGCGCTCCTGGTCAACGACACCGAGGCCCGGATGCTGGCGGGGGAGCCGAACCTGGTCAAGGCGGCGCGCGTGATCCTCGGATGGGGGCCCCGCGTCGTCGTGGTCAAGCGGGGGGAGTACGGCGCGCTCATGGTTACGCCCGATCGCTTCTTCTTCGTCCCGGCGTATCCGCTCGAATCCGTGTTCGATCCCACCGGGGCAGGGGACACGTTTGCCGGCGGGTTCATGGGAGTGCTGGCGGGCGGGGGGGCGACGGACGAGGCGGCGCTCCGGCGCGCCATCGTGTACGGCAGCGTGATCGCCTCGTTCACCGTCGAGGACTTCTCGTTGAACCGCCTCAAGCGCCTGACGCGGGCCGACATCGAGGCGCGCTATCGCGCCTTCCGGGAGATGATGCAGGTTGAGCCCTGACGCTCCGAGCGCCGACGGCGCCCTGGCCGGGGTCGCCCCGGAGATCAGGGCCAAGTACGCGCGTTTGCTCGCCGGGCTGCGTGAGCTCGAGAGCCTCGCCGTCGCCTTCTCGGGCGGCGTCGACTCCACGCTCCTCGGCTGGGCGGCGCGAGAGGCCCTGGGGCAGCGGGCTGTCCTGGTGACCGCCGACTCGGAGAGCTACGCGGAGGGCGAGCTCGAGGAAGCCCGTCAGCTCGCCGCTCGGATCGGTCTCCGTCACGTCGTCATCGAGACGCGGGAGCTCGACAACCCGGAGTACGCCGCCAACCCTCCGAACCGGTGCTTCTTCTGCAAAGAGGAGCTCTTCTCGCGCCTCGAGCCGCTCGCCCGGGCTGAGGGCCTGCGCCACCTCGTCTACGGCGCGACCGTGGACGATCTCGGCGATCACCGCCCCGGGATGGCCGCGGCCCGACAGCGCGGTGTCCGCGCGCCCCTGATCGACGCGGGGCTCGGGAAGTCCGAGATCCGGGATCTGTCCCGCGCCTTCGAGCTCCCGACCTGGGACAAGCCGGCGATGGCGTGCCTGTCCTCGCGCTTTCCCTACGGCACGCCGATCACCGCCGAGAAGCTCCGTCAGGTCGACCGCGCCGAGGCGGCCGTCCGGGCGCTCGGGTTCCGGAACTTCCGTGTGCGCCACCATGGAGAGATCGCCCGGCTCGAGATTGCGCGCGAGGAGATGGAGCGCCTCTGGGAAGACGGGCGGGCCGACGCCCTCGCCGAGCGGCTCGGGGAGCTGGGATTCGTCCACGTGACGCTCGACCTCCGGGGCTTCCGGTCGGGCAGCCTCAACGAGGCCCTCCTCAGGCTCCGCGCGCGCCGGGCGGGCGGGGGCTGACCCCGGTGCCCGTGACAGCCGGTTCGACCGCGGGCGCGACCGCCTGATGGACCCGAACCGGCTGCGGGAGCTCCTGCTGGCGGTCCAGCAGGGAGGTGTCTCGCCGGACGAGGCGCTCGCCCGACTGCGGCGGCTCCCCTTCGAGGACCTGGGTTACGCGCGCCTCGACACGCACCGGGCCCTCCGAGTGGGCGCGCCCGAGACCGTGTACTGCCCCGGCAAGTCGGCGGACCAGATCATCGCGATCCTCGCCCGGCTCGCCGAGTCCCACGTGAACGTCCTCGCCACCCGGGCCACGCCGGAGGTGCATGCCCTGGCGACCCAGGCCGGGCTCCGCATTGTCTGGCACCCCACCGCGCGCATCCTGGTCGCGAATCCCGAGGCATCCGAGGGCGTGGGTCTCATCGTCGTGGTCTCGGCGGGGACCTCCGATGTCGCCATCGCCGAGGAGGCGGCCGTGACCGCCGAGGTACGCGGCAACCGGGTCGAGCGGGTCTACGACGCCGGCGTCGCCGGCCTCCACCGTCTTCTCGCCCAGCATCCGCTTCTCCTCGAGGCCAACGCCATCGTGGTCGTCGCGGGGATGGAAGGCGCGCTCGCGAGCGTCGTCGGAGGGCTGGTCGACCGGCCGGTGATCGCGGTGCCGACCAGTGTGGGCTACGGCGTCTCGGAGGGTGGCTTCGCCGCGCTCCTCACGATGCTGGCGACGTGCGTGCCCGGGATCGGCGTGGTGAACATCGACAACGGCTTCGGAGCCGCCTGCCTCGCCGATCGGATCAACAAGCTCGCCGCCAAGATCCGGTAGGGGCCGCGTGCCCCGATCCGGTGACCCGCCGCCGTTCCGACCCCGTTTCCTGATCGAGGTCGTGCTCGTCTGGACCCTGCTCGCCTTCCTGCCCGTCATCCGGAACGACTTCGTGAACTGGGACGACTTCCGGATGTTCCTCGACAACGCCGCGCACCGGGGTACCTGGGAGGATCGGCTCCGGGGTGCGTGGGCGTCACACCGGCTGGGCGAATACATGCCGGTCACGTGGATGAGCTATGGCCTCGACCGGTCGTTGTGGGACAACGCCGCGTCGGGCTACCACCTCACGAACCTGCTCCTCCACGCGATGACGGCTCTCGCGGTGATGGTGCTGGCCAGCCGATTCCTTCGTCACTCGCTCGGCTCGGAGCCGGGGGACCACGGCTCGGGCGTGTGGGTCGGGGCGACGGTGGCGGCACTGGCCTTCGCCGTGCACCCGCTTCGAGTGGAGCCCGTCGCGTGGGTGAGCGCCCGCGGGACCGTGCTCGGAGGGCTGCTGCTCGTCCTCGCGGTCCTTGTCTACGTGATCGGCTGGGAGCGCGGGGGCGCCGCGGGGCGGATGCCTGCGGCCTGGCTCGCGGCCGCCCTGGTGCTCTTCGCCCTGTCACTGCTCGCGCGGGCCACCGGGCTCGTGCTGCCCCTGGTGCTGGTGGCGCTGGACGTGTATCCCCTCCGGCGGGTCGGCGGCGGGCCGGGTCGCTGGCTCGGGCCAGTCGTCCGGCCTGTGTGGGTCGAGAAGCTCGGCTTCGGGCTGCTTGGTCTCCTGACCGTGCCCATGGCGTACCTGGCGCGCGGCGAGGAGGTGGGCGACGTCTGGCACTTCGGCTACGAGCCCGCCATCGCGTTCACCTGGGGCGTCTACAGCCTCGGGTTCTACGTGTTGAAGACGCTGATCCCCGGGGCGCTCAGCCCCGTCTATCCGATGCCGGAGGGCCAGGACCTGATGATTCCTGCCGTGCTCCTGAGCCTCGCCGTGATCGTGGCCGTCACCGCGGGGCTGATCGTGCTCCGCCGGCGGTGGCCGGGGATGATCACGGCGTGGGTCGTGTACGGTCTTCTGATCGCGCCCCTCTCGGGGATCCTGCCCTTTGGCCGGCTGCGCGGCGTGGCCGATCGCTACACGTACGTCGCGTGCATCGGGTGGGCCATCGTGGCGGGCGGCGCGGTGACCGTGGGGTGGCGTAGGTTTCGGAACGGAGACCTGAAGCGCGCCTGGGCGGGCGCCGCCGGGGCGGTGATCCTGGGTATCCTCGTCGGCTGGAGCGTGCTCAGCTGGCAGCAAACGAAGATCTGGCGCAACGGCGTCACCCTCTGGGGATGGGCCGAAGGGGTCGACCAGGACTCGCCCGTCGTGCAGAACAACCTCGGGTGGGCCTGGGCTCAAGCGCGGGAGTTCCAGCGCGCCGAGATTCACGCGCGCCGCGCGGCCCAGGCCTGGCCGAACAACCCGACCGTGCTTCAGACGCTCGGTCGGATCCTCGCGGCCCAGCGACGCTACGAGGAATCGGCCGAGATTCTTCACCGGGCGGTGGAGGTCGCGCCCCGCTGGTCGGAGGGGCGGACCGATCTCGGCTCCGTCCTCTACGAGTTCGGTGACACGGCCCAGGCTGTGGTGGAGCTCCGGCGCGCGACCCGGCTCGACCCGGACGAGGCGCGCACCCACGACTACCTTGGCCGCGCGCTCAGGGCGGAAGGACGACTCCAGGAGGCGGAGGTGCATCTCCGCCGCGCCGCCGAGCTGGATGGTAGCCCGTGGCCGCCGACCGAGCCCCTGGAGCCAACCAAGGCCGGCCCGCGCATGCCGCTTCCTCCGGCGGAGCCAGCGGCAGGAGGGTTCCGTCCCTATCGGCGTCGTGTCCGAGCCCGGGGAACGCCTGAGCGCGGATCGGCGACCCCCGGATGGAGCGCCGGGAGGAGCCGGTAGGGTGCGGGCAGGGCGTCTCGCCACGGCGGGAATCCCCGCGCGGCTCCCGTGGCTCCTCGGGGCTCTCGTGGCGGTGTGGACGCTGGTCGCCTTCCTGCCGACGGTCTGGAACGACTTCGTGAACTGGGACGACCCCAGGATGTTCCTGGAGAATCCCTACCACCGCGGGCCGTGGCTGGCAGAGCTCCGGTACGCCTGGAGCAGCCACCTCCTGGGCGAGTTCATGCCCGTGACGTGGATGAGCTATACCCTGGACCGCTTACTGTGGGGCCTGCACGCTCCCGGCTACCACCTGACGAGCCTGATCCTGCACGTCCTAGCGGCCGTTGCCGTGTTCATGCTCGCCCGGCGCCTCTTGCGTCACGCGCTGGGACCGGATGCGCCGGGTCGTGCCGCGGTCGACGTGGGCGCGGCGGCGGCGGCGCTCATGTTTGCGGTTCACCCGCTCCGGGTGGAGGCCGTGGCCTGGGTGAGCGCCCGCGGGACCGTGCTCGGCGGGCTGCTCCTCGTCCTCGCGGTCCTGGTGTACGTGATGGGGTGGGAGCGCGGGCAGAAGACCGGGATGGTGCCGGCGGCGTGGCTCGCTGGGTCCGTCGCCCTGTTCGTCGCCTCGCTCCTCGCGCGCGCGCCGGGTCTGGTCCTCCCGGTGGTGCTGGTGGTCCTGGACGTCTATCCGCTCCGCCGACTCGGCTGGCCACCGGCGGGGTGGTGGGGACCGGCGGCGCGTCGCGCCTGGAGAGAGAAGGCCGTGTTCGCCGTGATCGGCGCGCTTGCGACGCCCATGGGCTTTCTCGCGCGGGGCGAGGAGGTCGGAGACTTCCCGCGCGCCGGCTGGGATCCCCTGATCGCACTCGCCTGGGCCATCTACAGCACCGGCTTCTACGTCTGGAAGAGCGTGGGCGTCGGGATCCTGAGTCCCATCTACGCGATGCCGACCCGAGAGGAGCCGATGCTCGCCGGCGTCCTGCTGAGCGCCGTCACCGCGGTGGCGATCACGGGAGTGCTGGTCGCGAGGCGCCATCGGTGGCCCGGCGCCCTGGCTGCCTGGATCGCCTACCTCATCCTGCTCGGGCCGATGTCCGGGATCGTGCCGTTCGGGCGTCTCCGCGGAGCCGTCGATCGCTACACCTACGTGGCGTGCCTCGGCTGGGCGCTCGTGGCGGGGGGAGCCGTCGCGGTCGGCTGGCGATCCAGGCGCGCCAGGCGTGATGGAGGCGCGAGCCGGTTCCGTCTGGACCTGGTGGCGGCGGG
>JBGQGN010000112.1:0-9139 GCA_041497395.1 Methylomirabilia bacterium | reverse complement strand
CACGATGTCCGCGGTGAGCCGCGTGCGGATCGTTCCCGGGCAGATGGCGTTGACGCGAATTCGATCACGGCCATAGGACGCGGCCATCGCGCGTGTCAGGGAGAGCACGGCGCCCTTCGACGCGGCATAGGCGTGGCTGGGGCGTTCGGTCGAGCCACGGAAGGCGGCCACGGAGGCGATGTTGACGATGGCGCCGCCGCCGGCGTCACGCATGTGGGGGATGGCGGCGCGGCTGACGAGGTACATCGCGCGGACGTTCACGTGCTGCGCGAGATCCCAGTGGTCCAGGGTGATGGTCTCCACCGTGCCGCCGACGACCATGGTACCCACCCCGGCGTTGTTGAGCAGCACGTCGAGACGGCCGAAGGTGCGCACGGCCGCCTCCACCACCGCCGCGCAGTCGTCGGGGCGAGCGAGATCGACCGCGGCCGATGTTACCTCCCCGCCCGCCGCGCGCACCTCCGCCACCGTCCGCTCCAGCTCGGGCCCGCGCACGTCGACGAGCGCGACGCGCGCGCCCGCGCGGGCGAAGAGCAGCGCGCTCGCCCGCCCGATGCCGGTCGCCGCCCCGGTGATGACGGCCACCTTGCCGGCCAGCGCCCGGCTCTCCGACATCGTCATCGCGATCTCATCAGGGGCCGCCGCCCTCCGCCGGGGCGAACCCCGTCTCGGCGGCCCAGGCCTGGACGCCGCGGCGGAAGGCGAGCCCACCCATCGGCATGATCACGGCCTCCAGGGCCTCGAGGATCTCGCGCGGCGTCGCGCCTTCGCGGAGCGCGACCCGGACATGCGCACGGATCTGATCGACGTCCGCCCGCAACGCGGCCTCCACGACGATCTGGAGCAACTCCTTCGTCTTGCGGTCGAGCAGGCGCGGGCCCGTGTAGGTCGCTTCGACGAAGGCGGCGTACTGCCGCACCCACTCCGGGTCAGCCGCCGTCATGATGCGGTGGAAGTCCAGCTCGTAGCCGCGACGCCGGCGTATCTCCTCCGGCGTCAGCCCCGCCCCCGGCCCGTCGCTCACGAGCCGCCCTTGACCTCGACCAGCTCCAGCGCTTCGCGGCTCGGGCCCTCGATCATCACCGCGCGCGTGGCGCCGAGCGTGTACGGCCCTTCGAGGAACGTGACGCCCTCGCCGCGCAGCTTGGCGACCCAGGCGTCGAGATCGGCGACGCTGAGCGCGATGTGATCGTACAGGCGCCCGCGCGTGCCCACGAGCGGCTGGTCGCCCTGACGCATGTACCAGAGGAACGCCACGTCGCCGAACACGACCGCGGCCGCCGGCGTCCGGAACATCCCGTCCGGCTCGAGCGCCGGGAAGGTACGATCGGGGCCGCGCGCCACCCGGCAGGTGGCCTCGGTCAGCGGCGTGCTGCTCGTGCGTCCCTCGTACACCGGCGCGTTGAGGTGCTGCTGATACCAGAGCTGCGCGCAGAACGGATCCTCCTGGTAGAGATGCACGTGGTTGAAACGCTCGGCCGGACGGTTGCCCGCGTACTCCACGATGGCGTTGTCGGGACCTTGCATGTACCCGAAGCCGCCGCTACGGGCCGGCTGCACGCCCTTGGCCTTGGCGTCGACGATCTGCGCCTTCGTCAAGCCGAGTACGCCGCCCGTGCCCGGCCAGGTGTCGCTACTGATGAAGACGGAGCCGCCTGCATCCCCGGTGTAGAGGGGCAAGAGCGTGACGTCCGGCCGGCCCTTGTAGGATTCGAGCGTCTGGCGCGTGTCGGTGACATGCCACCCGAAGTGCCAGATCGCGGTCTGCGGCGACGTCGCGGGCGCGGTGGCGACCTTGGTGAACAGGACCAGCACGTTGTTCGGCGACGCGAGCGCCGGCAGGCCGCCCCAGCTCGCCTTCGCGGTGGTCGCGAATCGCCGGGTGTAGAAATCGACCGCCGCGTCGGGATCGACGGAGTTCAGATGCAGATGATGAAAGCCCGGAGCCGGAAGCATGGTAGTCATGGGCGGAGCCTAGCAGGGCCGTCGGGCAGCGTCAAACGCTGCGGGCTCTATACAATGGCGCCATCATCGCAACCCGCTGACGGACGGCGAGGTCGAGGCAAAGTTCCGCGGCCTGGCCGGAGGCGCGCTGGGCCCGAACGGGTGCGATCGGGTGCTGGCGGCGGTATGGGGTCTGGAGAATGCGGCGAGCTCCCCCGGCGACGTCCGGCATGAGTGGAGTGGTATACGACGCTGGCGCGCTCGTCGCGGCCGAGCGCAACGACCGGAGTCTGTGGGCCGATCACCGGGTGCGTCTCGAGGCGGGCGTGGTTCCGGTCGTTCCCGCTCCGGTGGTCGCGCAGGTCAGCCGGTCACCTCGCCCGGCGCAGTTGCGGCGCTTGCTGCGAGGCTGCGAGATCCTCGCCCTCGATGAGTCGACGGCTCACGCCGTGGGGCGGCTCCTCGGCCGGTCGGGCACCGCTGACATCGTGGACGCGACGGTCGTCACCGTGGCGAGGAGGCTGCGAGCTACCGTCGTCGGGGAGCCCAGCCCAGCTCTGTCGTGAGCCGGGAGATAGCAAGCGCCCGGATCTTGGTCGTGAGAGGATACGTGTCGCGCCCGGCATGGACCACATCGATCGACTCGAGGCCGAGATCCTGGATCGCGACGTGCATGGATTTCGTGACGCCGGGCGCATCGGTCCGCTTGAACTCGAACCCGCGGCGCCTCCCCTCCCGCACCACGAGCAGATCCAGCTCGGCGCCCTGGTGGGTGGCCCAGAAGTAGCACTGCTCAGGCCGCGCGTGGAGCGCCCGCATCACCTCCCGCAGAGCGAATCCCTCGAACGAGGCCCCGACCTTTGGATGCGCCTCGAGGCCCCGGGCGCTCGGACTGTCGAGCAGCACATGGAGAAGGCCGGTATCGGCGATGTAGACCTTGGGCGTCCTCACCACGCGCTTGCCGATGTTCTCGCTCCAGGGCGGTAGCACGCGCACCATGAACGTGTTGGCGAGCAGGTCGAGGTACCGCTTCACGGTCGATTCGGCGATGCCGAAGGCCCGCGCCAGCTCGGCGCCATTCCAGATCTGAGCGTGGTAGTGGGCGAGCATCATCCAGAACCGGTGGATCGTCCCGGCGCCGATCGTAATGCCGAGCTGCGCGAGATCCTGCTCCACGAACGTACGGATCAAGTCGCGGCGCCAGCGAAGGCTCTCGATGTCGGTCCGGGCGAGGTAGGGTCGGGGGTATCCGCCCCGCAGCCAGAGCCGCTCCCAGCGCGCCCCGACATCGGAGAGGCCGAATCCCCGGAGATCGACGTACGCGATGCGCCCGGCCAGCGACTCGGATGACTGCTTGAGGAGCGGAGGAGACGCGCTCCCGAGAAGGAGGAAGCGGGCAGGCCGTCGGTCGCGATCCGAGAGGACGCGCAGCACCGGGAACAGCTCAGGCCGGCGCTGGATCTCGTCGATGACGACCAGGCCGCGAAGTGGTCCGAGCGTGGTCGTGGGGTCGGAGAGGCGCGCGACGTCTCGCGGATCCTCCAGGTCAAAGGTCGTGGTGGGGCCCTGCCAGGTGCGAGCGATCTCGCGGGCGAGCGTCGTCTTGCCGATCTGGCGCGGCCCGAGGATCGCCACCACCGGGCTCGCCCGCAACAGCGCTCTGATCTCACGCAGCTCGGTGGCGCGGCCGAACACGCGGGAAGCGTACCATGAAATCCTATCAATCTACGCTAGGATTTCATGGTATCGGCGCCCCCCCTGCCGGGTCGAGCTCTCCTGGCGGAGCTGTCAGTGGGATGCCGCCGCCGGCGGCGCCGCGGCGAATACGTCACGAATGGCGTCCCGGATCTTGTGGATCTCTCTGAGGGCGGGAAGGAAGTCCACGGCCCCCGGCTCTTTCCGGTCGTAGAGCTTCTTGCCGTCGAGGTATACCTCGAACCGGCCGGTGTCGGACGGGGTCAGCGTGATTGCGGTTTCGCGATAGTTGATCGAGGACAACTCAGCCGCCACACTGACGGCTACGGGGAGATACCCTCAAACGACGCAGTAGACGATCTCGACGTGGACTTTGCCTTCGGCCATGTGAATCCTCCCTGGAGATTTGATGCCTCGCATGTTATCGGTATCTCCTCGACGACGCAATCCCGCGACCGACGTATCATGCGAAGACGAGGCCCATGCCCCATGATCTCGAGCGCCGGCCCCCTGCAGCTACGGCGTTGCCGCAGCCCGCAAATCGGTGTGGGCGACTGCCCAGATGGCCGCGAATGGCCGGCCGGCGAGGTGCTGCTGGCGTCCGTCGCCGGCCCGCACACCACCCACTACCTGCTCGCCATCCCGGAGGCAGTCCTTGCGGGCGCGGTGCTCACGACCTTCCTGGCGCGGGTGGCTCCCTTCGGCTGTCCCCCGCCGCCGTCGCTCATCCGCGCCTATAGCCTCCCGGATTCGACTTACCCGTCGATCCTCCTCAGGGAGCACGAGGAGGCTCCGGAGGGCATCGGCGACGCGTACCGCCGCTTCGTCGCCCGACCCCGGCAGCACTGGCTGGCGGCCCTGTTGGAGACGGGCTCGGGCTTGTGTCCGGCCGTGGCGTGGCAGGCGGGGCCGGCCCGCCGCTTTCTCGCTCCCGACGAGTGGGACGGGGCGCTGACCGGGGCGGGCGTTGCCTTGCCGGGCGTGGCCGATGCTTACCTGGGGCGTGGACTCCTGCTGCTGGCCGACCCGGATCTTGCGGACTCGTGGCAGACCGTGATGTCCCTGGGCGGCGTCACCAAGGCCCGCAACATCACCGGGCGGGAGTTCCCGGTGTGGGTGGACCTGCCGGCTCACCAGCCGGCCCTGCTGGCGAGCCCGCTGCTGGCCCGGGTGGAACGATTGCTCGCGGAGGCGTGATCGCGGTCCTGCGTCTTCCTCGGCGCCGGCCCAGCATCCTGCTAGACCGCGGCGGGGAGCGCGGGATGGCCGGAGAAGGCCGGCATGATCTCGTGAGCGAAGCGGCGCAGCGAGCGGAGACCGCCCGCGCTGTTGACCAGCAGGTACTCCACGCCGACGTCGCGGAGGGCCTGGACCTTGGCGGCGACCACGTCCCGCGTGCCGTAGAGCGCGGAGGCGCGCAGGTCGGCGTCGGAGAGCGCTCGCGTGTGCACGTCGCCGGGGCGGTTCGCCAGCCGATCGATGCGCCGTCGCCCGGCGATGCGCGCCTGCATCGCGCGCTCGAGCTCGTCCTCGGTGCTGATCACGTTGATGGAGCGGGTGACGCCGACGCTCATCGGGTCGAACACGCGGCCGCGCGCCGCTGCTTCCGCCTTGAAGAGCGCGATGCGCGCTCCGATCTCCTCGACGGACGCGAACTGGTCGAGGAGGAGGCTGTCGCCGAGCGCGGCCACCTTCCGGATCGAGGCCGGGCTGCCGGCGCCCATCCAGAGCGGCGGGTGGGGCTTCTGCGCGGGAGGCGGCTCGACGACGACGCTCTCGAACCGCCAGTACTTGCCCTGGTGCGACCACGGGGCGTCCGACGTCCACGACTTGATGATGACCGCTCGGGACTCGTCGAAGCGTTCGTCGGCCTCCTCCATCGGCATGGCGAAGCCCGAGAACTCGTTGTAGCGGTACCCCTTGCCGATGCCGAAATCGAGCCGACCGCCGGACAGGAGGTCGAGCGTGGCCGCCTGCTCGGCGAGCAGGACCGGATTGTGCCAGGCCAGCACCATCACCGCCGTGCCGAGCCTGAGCGTCGTCGTGCGCGCGCCGACCCACGTCAGGAGATTCAGGGTGGCCGAGACCTGGCCGAAGCCGGTGAAGTGATGCTCGACGAGGAAGGTGCTGTGATAGCCGAGCGCCTCCGCCTCGACGTTGTTCTCGACGAATTCTCTGAAGCCGGCTCCGCTGTCGACGTCGGGGCCGCCCCGCCTGGCCTGGGCACTTCCGAAGAGTCCGACCCGCATGTGTGCTCCTTTCAGAACGGAATCGAGTTCCTGGGCATGGCGCGCGTCCCCGAGGTCGCTCGGGCGCGCGGCGCCCGGTTCAGCTCACCGCTTCCTTGAAGCGGCGCAGCACGTCCAGATGGCCATCCGGGAAGCTGAGGCCCGCCCCCCGTGGCTCGGCGATCACGGACGTCGCGCCGAGGGCCTTCCACGCGTCCACCTGCTTCGCCCAGCCCTCGGGGCCCTGGCCGGCGAGGCGGATGCGGCCCTCGAGCGGCAGCGTGGCGGGGTCGCGGCCCCCCTCGCGGGCGTAGTCGTGCACGCGCGCGACGAGGACAGCGCCCTGGGCGTCAGGCGCGAAGTTCGGGCTCCAGCCGTCGGCGAGCCGCGCGATTCGCCGCAGGGCCGCCTCGGGGGGCACCGGCTGCTCTCGGCTCCCCACGCCGAACCAGACGGGGATCGGCCGCTGGATGGGCATGGGGTTGAGCCCGGCGTGGCTGATCCGGTGGAACTCGCCGCGGAAGTCCACGACCTCCTGGGTCCACAGCGCGCGCAGGACCGCGACCTGTTCCGCGCTCCGGCGGCCGCGGTTCTCGAAGGTTTCGTTCAGCGCCTCGAACTCGACGGCGTTCCAGCCCACGCCGATCCCGAGGCGCAGCCGGCCGCCGCTCAGCACGTCGATCTGCGCCGCCTGCTTGGCCACCAGCGCGGTCTGCCGCTGCGGGAGGATCAGGATGCCGGTGGCCAGCGTGAGCCGGCTGGTGATGCCCGCGAGGTAGGCCATCAACGTCAGCGCCTCGTGGACCACGGCCTTGTGCGAGTAGGTGGCCAGCGACGGGTGGGAGTGGAATTTCGGGTCGGCGCCCAGGACGTGGTCGGCCACGAAGAGGTGGTCGAAGCCCATGGCCTCGACGACCCGGACGAACTCGCCGATGGCCTTGACGTCGGTCCCGCACTCCGTCTGGGGAAAGATCACGCCGACCTTCATGCCTTGGGCTCCTTCGACTCGTGTTGACTACGCGCTGCCCGGGGCCGCGCTCTTCTTCAGCAAATCATCGTAGACCAGGAACTGATTGAACGTGAATCCGCTCGGACCGACCTCGGGCAGAAAGGTCGAGAGGCGGTAGATCCGCTCGGCGATCTCGTCGACTCGTGTCTCCATCAGAGCCTCCGGCTCGATACTGCCTGGGCGACGGCGAGGAGAAGCGACTTGTTGCCGTGAGCATACGCCAGGTTCGGGCTCACGCCAATCTCCGCGCCGCACCACACCTCCCACGCGGCATCGATCGCCGTCTCTCGAAGCAGGCACGACCATCTACCGGCGACCGCGTTGCGCTGGTGCGGGCACCGCACATTCACTGCCGGCGGGGGAGCCGAAGAGTCTCCTCGTAGATGCCAAGGCGCGCTATAGTCATCAGGCTCATGCACGTCTACTTCGTCCAGGCGGCTGCTCATCGTGAGCGACGCTGACGGCAGGCAGAGCCCGTGGCGCGCAATCGCGGCGGCCACCGCGTTCAACGCGCCGATCGGCTCGCTCTACGCCTTCAGCGTGTTCCTGCGACCGCTGGAAACCCTGCTCGGGCTCACCCGAGCCGATCTCGCGCTCGTCTTCGCGCTCGCAGCCGCCGGATTCGGCGCCGGCATGAACCTGGCGCCTTACGTCTACGGCGTCGCGGCGCCAACGCTCCTGGTGCTCGGCTGCGCGGCCGCGAGCACGCTCGGCATCGGGCTCGCCGCAACGGCGGGCGGTCTGGCCCAGCTCGCCATCGGGTACGGCTTGCTCTTCGGCGCCGGTGGCGGCGCGGGCTACATCCTCGTGCAGCAGACGGTGAACCTGGCGGTGACGAGCCGCCACGGCCTGGTGAACGGCTATCTCGTCGGCCTGTATCCGGCCGGCGCCATGATCGCCGCGCCCGTCTTCGGCTGGGCGGTCCGCGAGTGGGGCGTGCGCGCCACGCTCGGGGGGCTCGCCGCCGTCCTGGCTGTCACCGGGTTGATCAGCGCGTCGCTGATCGCGCGTGCCGGTGTCACCCTCGCGACGGAAACCGGGAGCGTCGCGCCGGGCGCGGAAGAGCGACGCCGGCCGGTATTCTGGCGGCTGTGGCTCGTCTTCTTCCTGGCGGCATCCGCGGGGCTGATGGTGCTCAGTCAGGCCGCGGGCATCATCACGGCCTATGGCGGCGCGACCCCGCTCGCGGTCTACGGCACGACGTTCATCACCGGCGCCATCGCCGCCGCACGCCTGGGGGGCGGGTGGATGGTTGACTGGCTCGCCATTCCCACGGTGGCGGCGGGGGCCCATGCCGTCGCCCTCGCCGGCAACGTGGCGCTGACGCTGTGGCCCGGCCCCGGGGTAGCGGTCCTCGCGCTGGCACTCGTGGGGCTGGGCTACGGGCTGATCTCCGGCGTCACGGCGGCCGCGGTCGCCGTCTACTGGAGGCGCGCGCTGTACGGCCGCGTGGCCAGCCGGATCTACACCGCGTGGTGCGCCGCCGCCGTCATCCTGCCGATCATCGCCGGCCGTCTGTTCGACGTGACCCAGGGCTACGGAGCGGCGGTCATGATCGCCGCCGGCGGCAATGCTCTGGGCGTACTCGTGGCGCTCGGGCTGCCCCGCCAGGACACGCCGCGAGCCGACGCTCGGCTCGGGCGAGCGGGCCTACGTTCGCCGCCGGGCGCGTGGGATGATACTGGCGACCCCGGGGTCGCGAGGAGGAACCGGTGAAGCTGGGGGATGCGCTCGGCATGACGGGCGACGACGTCGTCGCGATGGTTGGAGGAGGCGGGAAGACCACGGCCATGTTTCGCCTCGCGCGCGAGATGGTGGACAAGGGCGGGAGCGCGATCACGACCACGACCACCCGCATCTTCGGCGCGCAGATCGCGCTGGCGCCCGCCCACGTCCTCGCCGCCGACGCGACGCGCGAGCGCGTCCTGGCCGCGCTGGCCGCCCACCGGCACGTGCTCGTCACCGGGGCGACGGACCCCGGCACGGGCAAGGCCGATGGCGTCTCTCTCGATCTCTTCCGGCGCTTGCGCGCCTGGTGCCCGGGCGTGTGCATGCTGAACGAGGCCGATGGCTCTCGCATGCGCCCCTTCAAGGCCCCGGCCGAGCACGAGCCGGTGATTCCCGTGGACACCATGCTCGTCGTTCCCGTGGTCGGTGCCGATGTCTTCGGCAAGACGCTGGACGCCGATCACGTCCACCGTCCGGAGCTCGTCAGCGCGCTCTGCGGCGCTCCGCCGGGGACGCCGATCACACCCGAAATCGT